>DATFUK010000069.1:0-2560 GCA_035260865.1 Candidatus Methylomirabilota bacterium
GGCTTCATGTGCCGGCCGTCGTGGGTGACGCCGCCGGGGATGATGCCGCGCGCGCGCTCGTAGAGCGCGGACGACTTGGGGTGCATGGCCTTGTAGGTGTCGATCACGCTCGTGTGGGCAGCACTCATTTGCTCGGGCCTCCGGTTCGACGGGGTGATTCCAGCACTCGAAGCAGCTCAAGCATGCCGATGTGGGCCGGCAAAGGCAAGCCGTCCACCGTCGGCTCGGGGCGATGGGTCAGGCCGTCGACCGCCCCCGCATCCACGCAGGCCTGCACCATGGCCTGCTCCTCTTCGCCGGTGTGTAGCAGGGCGCGGCCGGTCAGGCGGGCCAGCTCGGCCACGATGCCGTAGGCCCCCCAGTTGGACACGCCGGCCACGACCAGGTGCTTCACCTTCACCACCGAGACGATCCGGGGAAAGACGCCGCCCGCCCGGGCCACCCGGGCGCGGACGGTACCCATGCCCACCTCGTTGCCGCCGTCGCCCACGCCGACCGTCACGATGCGCGCGGGCGCAGCCAGGAACAGCTCGTCGAGCGCGCCGTTCCACTCGGTGAGCGAGCGGCCGCGAGCGGACCGATACTCGCCGTCGCGAGAACGGCCTGGCCGCTCGATGGCGACCATGTGCGTGGGCCGATGCTCGGCCAGCAGGCGCCGCGCCGTCTCGCGCGCCCCGCCCGCGGCGGGGCCCCCGCCCGCGCCGTGCGCCACGTGGAAGGTCTCGACGGCCGATGGCTCGCCCAGCACCTTGAGCGCGGCCTGCAGCGGCGGCACCGCGACCGCGTCGGTCACGTAGACTACCTCGGCCCCGAGCGTCCGGAGCGCGCGGCCGAGGCACGCGGTGCCGGGTGGGCCGTCGGTCTCGGGCAGGCCCGGGCCCACCGCGAAGCCGGTGGTCAGGAGGACCCGCCGGCTCCGGCTAAGCGCCTGGGCCGCCGCGGTGGCGCCGCCACGCACGAAGAAGGCGGCGATGCCTCGGCCTCCGGGATCCAGCGCCATCAGGTGGTCGATCATCTGGGCGCGCGTCGCCGGGGCTAGCGCTTCGGAGCCGCGGGAGGCGGGGTGTCGGGCTGGGGCGGCGTGAAGGTGAGCAGCGCGGCCTCGTCGCCCTCCTTGTCGAAGTTCACGAGCAGGCCGGTCTTGTAGAAGAAGACGTCCAGATCGTTCTGCTGGCTGATGCCGTCGGGCACGCCCCAAGCCTGGATCACCGTGTTCCGGCCGAAGACCTTCGACTTCGGCTCGAGCCGGAGCACCCGCACCAGCGTGGGCTTGAAGCCCTGCCGGGTGAGCAGCCCGTAGTCCACCGTCATCCTCTGGATGCCGCCCGGCGCCCGCGCGTCCTCGTACACCCACTGCAGCGTGTCGTAGCCGTCCGCCTTACCGCGCGTCTCCTTGCTGGGCGCGCCGTAACGCGCGCGCACCTGCTCGGTCGTCGTCACGCCGGGCTCGATCGCGCCCCACTCCTCCGCCGCGCCCGGCCCGCCGGCCAGGAGCAGCCCGGCCATCGCGACCGCGGCGAGGAGCGCGCGCCGCCGCCCGGCCATCAGAAGCCGATCGCGGCGCCGTCGCCGCGGGGATCGGCGCCGCCGCGCAGGGTGCCGTCGGTGAGGGTGATGCCGTGCGCATGCCCCATGCGCATGAAGAAGTCCGACACGGCGACGACGTGGTGGCCCTTGCGCTCGAGCGCCGCGCGGGTGGCGGCGGGCACGCGGCTCTCGATGCGCACCTGGTCCGTCACGTCGCCCGGGTCGATGGGCCCGGCCACGAAGCGGGGCCGCTCGATGGCCTCCTGGATCTCCATGCCGTAGTCGAGCGCGTTGGTGAGCGACTGGGCGTGGAACATCGCCTGCCCGTCGCCGCCCATGTTGGAGTAGCCCAGCACCGGCCGCTCGTTGCGCGTGACCACGCAGGCGATCAGGGTGTGGAATGGCCGCTTGCCCGGGGCGAAGTGGTTCGGGTGCGCGGGATCCGTGTTGAAGTAGGCGCCCCGGTTCTGGAGCACCACTCCGGTGTCGGGGGCCACCACTCCGGAGCCGAACGATTTGTAGAGGCTCTGGATGACGCTCATGATGTTGCCCTGCGCGTCCGCCACCACGAAGCCGGTGGTGTCGCCGTCGAGCTCTCCCCACTTGTGCCACTGCGCCTTCTCGGGATCGAAGTCGCGGCGGCGGCGCGCCGCATAGCTCTTGCTGAGCAGGGCCTCCACCGGCACGCGCTCGCGCGTCGGGTCGGCCACCCAGCGGTCGCGGTCGGCGTAGGCCAGCTTGGTCATCTCGATCAGCAGGTGGAGATGCTCGGGGGACTGGGGCTCGTAGCGGGCAAGGTCGAAGCTCTCGAGCAGGTTCAGGCTCAGCAGCGCGGCCAGGCCCTGGGTGGGCGGCGGCGTCTCGTACACCGTGTAGCCGCGGTACGTGGACGAGATCGGCGCGCCCCACTCCCCCTCGTGCGCGGCCAGGTCCTCCGCGGTGAGGAAGCCCTCGCGCGCCATCCGGTCCGCGATCGAGCGCGCCACGCGGCCCTTGTAGAAGAGCTCGGGCTCGCCGCCCAGTTCGGTGAGCG
>DATFUK010000070.1:0-2422 GCA_035260865.1 Candidatus Methylomirabilota bacterium
CCCTTGCCCGCCCCGGGGGCACCGAGGAAGATCACGCGGCTCATGCTTTCGCCTTCTTGCGGAGGAAGCCTTCGTAGTTCCGCATCAGCAGATGGGATTCCATCTGGCGCACGGTATCGAGAGCCACCCCGACCACGATCAGGAGGCTGGTCCCGCCGAAGTAGAACGGGGTGTTGAACCACTGGATCAGGAAGTCGGGCAGTACCGAGATCATGGCCAGGAACATGGCCCCGGGCAGCGTGATCCGGGTCAGGGTCTTGTCGATGTACTCCGCGGTCTTCTTGCCGGGCCGCACTCCCGGGATGAACCCGCCGTACTTCTTCATGTTGTCGGCGAGGTCGACCGGGTTGAACACGATCGCGGTGTAGAAGTAGGCGAAGAAGATGATCAGGGCACAGTAGAGCACGGTGTAGGTGAAGTGCCCGGGCGAGAGGGCCTCCGAGACGTACTGCATCCACGGGTGGTGGATGAAGCGCGTCAGGGTCGCCGGGAACAGGATCAGCGACGAGGCGAAGATGACCGGGATGACCCCCGCGGTGTTGATGCGCAGCGGGATGTGAGTGGACTGGCCGCCGTACATCCGCCGCCCGACCACCCGCTTGGCGTATTGCACCGGGATCTTGCGCTGGCCCTCCTGCATCACCACCACCGCCGCGGTCACCGCCACCATCATGATCAGCAAGCCCAGGAACACGAAGAGCTTGAGCTCGCCGGTAGAGATGAGGGTGTAGGAGGAGACGATCGCGGAGGGCAGGCGCACCACGATGCCCGCGAAGATGATCAGGGAGATCCCGTTGCCGATCCCCTTCTCGGAGATCTGCTCGCCGAGCCACATGATCAGCGCGGTCCCGGTGGTCAGGGTGAGCATGGTCATGAGCCGGAAGCCCCAGCCCGGATCCGGGACCAGGATGGCGCCGGTCTGGCTCCGCATGCTCTCGAGGCCGACCGCGATGCCGAAGGACTGCACGAGCGAGAGCCCGATGGTGCCGTAGCGGGTGTACTGGGTGATCTTCTTCTTCCCCGCCTCGCCTTCCTTGGCGAGCCGCTCGAGGGCGGGGATGACCACCGTGAGGAGCTGCAGGATGATCGACGCCGAGATGTACGGCATGATCCCCAGCGCGAACACGGTGAGCCGGCGCAGGTTGCCCCCCGAGAAGAGATCCACCATCCCGAGCAGGGTGCCCTGCACCTGGTTGAAGAACTCGGCGAGGGCCGCCGCGTCGATGCCCGGGGTGGGCACGTGGGCGCCCAGCCGGTAGGCGGCGAGCAGCACCAGCGTCATGAGGACGCGGCGCTTGAGCTCCGGAACCTTGAAGATGTTCTGGAAGCTCTGCAGCCCTTCGATCACTTGCGGACCCACGCGCTCTTGGCGGGCAGGGTCTCGACGCGGCCCCCGGCCGCCTCGAGCTTCTGCTTGGCCGCTTCGCTGACCTTGTGGACGCGCACCGTGAGGGCGTGGGCCACGTCGCCGTCGCCCAGGACCTTGACCGCGCCCCGGCCCGACTTGCGGATCAGTCCGTTCGTCACCAGCGTCTCCGGATCGACGACGCTCCCCGCCGCGAAGCGGGTGGCGAGCTCGCCGACGTTGACGATGGCGAACTCGGTCTTGCCGCCGTAGGGCAGGAAGCCGCGCTTGGGCAGCCGCCGGAAGAGCGGCATCTGCCCGCCCTCGAACCCCGGCCGAACGCCGCCGCCGGCCCGTGCCTTCTGGCCCTTGTGGCCCTTGCCCGAGGTCTTGCCGTGACCGGAGCCCGGGCCGCGGCCTACCCGCTTGCGCTTCTTGGTGGATCCCGGCGCCGGCCTCAGATCCTCGATCCTCATGACTCTTGCACCTGAACCGCGAACACCACGTGGCTGATCATTCCGCGAATCGTCGGCGTGTCGTCGTGCTCCACGACCTGCCGGATGTGGCGCAGGCCGAGCGCGTGGACGGTGGCCTCCTGCTTCGGGGAAAGCCCGATGATGCTCCTCACCAGCGTCACCTTAAGCTTCTTTGCCACCGGCCGCCTCCTGCCCGTCTTCCATGGACCGCCGCCGCGCCGCATACGTCGACTGCAGCCGCTTCAGCCGCCGGAACGCGTCCATCGTCGCCTTCAGCACGTTGTGCGGGTTGTTGGTGCCGAGGGTCTTGGTGAGGATGTCCTGCACCCCCGCCGCCTCCAGCACCGGGCGCACCGCCCCGCCCGCGATGACACCGGTCCCCTGCGCGGCCGGCTTGAGGTACACGCGCGCGGCCCCGAAGTGACCGGTGATCTCGCACGGGATCGTGGTGTCCTTCAGCGGCACCAGCAGCAGGTCCTTCTTGGCGTGCTCGACCGACTTGCGGATCGCCTCGGGAACCTCGCGGGCCTTGCCGAGCCCGACGCCCACGTGCCCCTGCCCGTCGCCCACCACCACCAGGGCCGTGAACGAGAATCGCCGG
>DATFUK010000071.1:0-4886 GCA_035260865.1 Candidatus Methylomirabilota bacterium
GACATGGACCAGGAGGAGGTCGCCCGCCTGGTGGCCAAGTACGACCTGGTGGCCGTCCCGGTGGTGGGCGCCGACCACCGGCTGCTGGGGGTCATCACGGTCGACGACGTCATCGACGTCATCCGGGAGGAGGCCACGGAGGACATCCAGCGCCTCGGCGGCGTGGCCGGCGACGAGACCGTGCTCGACCCGGCCCGGACCGTGTTCCCCAAGCGCCTGGTCTGGCTCCTGATCAACCTGGCCACCGCCATCCTGGCCGCCTCCGTCATCGGTCTGTTCGAGGACTCCATCCGGGAGCTCGCCCTCCTGGCCATCTTCATGCCCATCGTGGCCTCGATGGGCGGCATCGGCACCACCCAGACCGCCACCGTGGTGGTGCGGGGGCTGGCCCTGGGAGACATGACCACAGCGCACCTCTGGCGGGTGGTCGGCAAGGAGACCACGCTGGCCTTGACCATCGGGCTGGCCAATGGGCTGGTCATGGCCGGGATCGCCTATGTCTGGAAGGGACAGGCTCTCCTGGCCGGCATCATCGCCGTCGCCATGACCCTCAACATGGTGGTGGCGGCCGTCGTCGGGGTGCTCATTCCCCTGCTGCTCAAGAGCTTCCGCGTGGACCCGGCCATCGCCTCCAGCGTGATCATCACGACCTTCACCGACGTCTTCGGCTTCTTCTCCTTCCTCGGGCTGGCCACCCTCCTGATCCGCTTCCTGCACTAATCGGCCGGGGCCGGGTAACTTTTACTCCACGGCCGTGTAAAAACGAAGCAAACCGTTACCTCCGACGACCCTGCAAGAATTTCCGGCCTCGGACTAGCTGATAAATCACAACTTCTGGTACAGTCGGGCGCCCTCCGCGATGACGCGCTCTGGCATGGCGGTTGCGATGATCACGCCTCGGAGAATGCCTGAGGTTTCGGGCACCTCCGTACCCGGCGCTCGGCGTGGACCCGCTCCCCAGCCTCTTGGTTTTCGCTACGGGCGCAACCCACCACCGAGTGTCTCGAAGCGACCACAACTATGGGCTCCCCGTGGGGGCACCCAAGGAGGATTGGGACCGTGAGGCTCGACACGAGGTCGCGCGCCATCCGGCGCGCGCAGCCCGCCGGCTCCCGCGCCCGGCTGGAAGTTCGCGGGAAGTTCTTCTTCGCTGGAGATGAAAAGGTTCCGCTCCGGGGCGTCACGTACGGCCCCTTTGCCCCGGACGCTGAAGGCTATAGATATCCCGCCCCCGAGATCGTCGAGCGGGACTTTGCCCTGATGACCGAGCTGGGGGCCAACTGCCTCCGGCTCTTCACGCCCCCACCCCGCTGGCTGCTCGACATGGCCGCGGAGCGAAAGCTCTGGGTCCTGGTCGGGATCCCGTGGGCGGAGCACATCTGCTTCCTCGACTCGGAGGAGATCTCGGACTCCGTCCGACGTACGGTCACGGACGTGGTGGAGGCCTGCCGGGATCACCCGGCGGTCGGGGCCTTCCTGGTCGGTAACGAGATCCCGTCGGACATCGTGCGCTGGTACGGTCCGCAGCGGATCACCGGCTTCCTCCGCGAGCTGGTCGGCCTGATCAAGCGGATCGAGCCCGCCGCCCTGGTCGGCTACGCCAACTACCCGTCCACCGAGTATCTCGAGACCGACTTCACCGATTTCCTCGCCTTCAACGTCTACCTGCACTCGGAGCCCGAGTTCCGGAAGTATCTCTCGCGGCTGCACACGCTGGCGGGCGACCGGCCCCTGGTGCTCACCGAGTTCGGGATCGACTCGATCCGCGAGGGAGAGGTCGTCCAGGCCCAGATCCTGTCGTGGCAGGTGCGCACCGCGCTCGAGATGGGAGCGGCGGGCACCGTGGTGTTCTCGTTCACCGACGAGTGGCACACCGGCGGCTGCGACATCGCCAACTGGGCCTTCGGGCTCGTGGACCGCGAGCGTCGCAAGAAGCCGGCCTTCCAGGCCGTGCAGCGCTGGTACTCGTCGCCGGGGCTGCCCGCCCTGTCCGAGTATCCGAAGGTGTCGGTGGTCATCTGCGCCTACAACGCGGAGCCGACCATGGAGGCGTGTCTCGAATCGCTCCGCAACCTCCGCTATCCCGCCTTCGAGGTCGTGGTGGTGGACGATGGCTCCAAGGACCGCACCGGGGCCATCGCGGACAGCTTCGAGGGCATCCACGTCATCCACCAGGAGAACAAGGGGCTGAGCGCCGCCCGCAACGTCGGCATCGCGGCCTCGCTCGGTGAGATCGTCGCCTTCACCGACTCCGACTGCGTGGTGGATCCGGACTGGCTGCACTACCTGGTCGCGACGTTCCTCCAGACCGGGCTGCCCGCGGTGGGCGGGCCCAACCTGCCGCCGCCGGAAGACTCGATGGTGGCCGCATGCGTGGCCGCCTCGCCGGGCGGGCCGCTCGAGGTGCTGCTCGACGACGTGGAGGCCGAGCACATCCCCGGCTGCAACATGGCCTTCCGGCGTGAGGTCCTGGACGAGATCGGCGGCTTCGATCCGATCTACCGCTCGGCGGGAGACGACGTGGACGTGTGCTGGCGGCTTCAAGACTGCGGCTACCGGATCGGCTTCAGCCCGGCCGCCATGGTCTGGCACTTCCGGCGCAATACCATGAAGGCTTACATCGGCCAGCAGAAGGGCTACGGCAAGGCGGAGGCGCTACTCTACTTCCGCCATCCGCAGCGGTTCAACGCGCTGGGCTACTCGCGCTGGCGCGGGCGGATCTATGGCGGCATCTCCGCCCTCTTCTCCCTGCGCCGGCCCATCATCTACGGCGGCGTCTTCGGCCGCGGCCTCTTCCAGACTCTCTACCAGCCACCCTCCACCGTGCTCTCCCACCTGCCCTTCACGCTCGAGTGGAACCTGGTCGGGGCGCTGCTCCTGGCCTACGGGGCGATGCGCGGGGGGTGGGGCTGGCTCGGCGTGGCGCCGGTCGCGCTCTCGTGGGCCTGCTGCCTCTGGGCCGCGATGCGCGCGCGGGTGGACCCGATGGCGGACGGGCTGCGGGGGCGGTTGCTCATCGCGGTCCTGACCTACTTCGGGCCGCTGCTCCGCTCGTTCGAGCGCTACCGCTGGTGGGTGCGCGGGCTCACCGCGGCGGAGCCCTCGGACTCCGAGCGGCCCATGCAGGGGCTGCCCTGGTCGTGGCGGGAGCGCGCGTTCTCGGCCGCCTTCTGGACCGAGGACGGCCTCGAGAAGGAGACCATCCTGCACGGCCTCGTGGACGTGCTGGCGCAGCGGAAGTACTTCGTGCTGGTGGACCAGGGCTGGAGCGACTGGGATCTCGAGGCGCACGGCGGGGTCTGGTCGCGCGGTCGGATCAAGGTGTGCACCGAGAACCACGGCGGCGAGCGCCGCGTCCTGCGGGTGAAGTGCGCCCTCCGGATCTCGCGCCTGGCCCGCGGGGTCCTCGCGTCCGCGGCGGTGATGGCGGGCGTCGGCCTGACGCTCGGGCTGCCCATGGTCGCCGCGGTGGGGGTGGCCGCCGGCCTCGGGACCGGGGCGGGGCTGCTCCGGGAGGCGGTCGGGCTCGGGCGCACGCACTACGAAGCACTTCAGGACGTGGCACGGCGCGCGCGACTGCACTACGCGCCCCCGCTCGACGTGCGTGACGCCGTGGTGAAGTGAACGGCATCACCGGGCGCGTCTCCGGCTACATCTGGCCCCACCGGGCGCGCATCCTCTGGGCGCTGGCCCAGGTGTGCCTGATCAGCGCTCTCGAGCTGCTCAAGCCCTGGCCCCTCAAGCTGATCATCGACTCGGTGCTGGGAGGCGCGCCCCTGCCCTGGGGCTTGGCCCCCGACGACCTCGGCACCGGCGCGCTCCTGCTGAGCGCCTGCGCGGCCCTCGTGATCATCTATGCGGCCCTCGGCGCGGCGAACGTGTTCGCCAACTTCACCACCATCCGCATCGGGCAGCGCATGGTGCGCGACCTGCGCAGCGATCTCTACGCCCACCTGCACCGGCTCTCGATGGCCTTTCACAGCCGGGCCCAGGCGGGCGATCTGCTCTACCGGGTGACCGCGGACACCTTCGCGCTGCAGGCGCTCACCATGAACTGCCTCTTCCCGGCGGCCAGCGCGCTCATCCTGCTGGCCGGCATGTCGGTGGTCATGGTGCAGCTCGACGCGGAGCTGACCCTGCTGGCGCTCGGCGTCTGCCCCATCCTGCTGCTCGCCATCGGCCGGCTGAACCGCCAGATCAGCGCGGCGGCGGGGGAGATGCGGGAGCGGGAGAGCGAGGTGCTCGGCGTCGTGCAGCGGGCGATGGGCGCGATGCGGGTCATCCAGGCGTTCACCCGCGAGGAGGACGAGCACCGCCGCTTCATGACCGCGAGCGAGCGGAGCCTCGCGGCCGGTCTCCGGCTCTACACGCTGCAGACGTTCTACTCGGGCGTGGTCAACCTGGTCATCGCCCTCGGCACCGCCGCGGTGGTGTGGGTGGGGGCCCGTCACGTGCTCGACAGCACCCTCACGGTGGGCAGCCTGGTCGTGTTCATCAGCTACCTCGCCGCGCTGTACGGGCCCATCAACAACATGTTCCAGGTCTACGGCCTGGCCCAGAGCGCGCGCGTAGGCGTGCGCCGGGTGCTCGACGTGCTCGACGTCGAGCGCGACCTGCCGGACGGCGACCGGACCTTCCCGTCCGGCGGCGCGCGCGGCGAGGTGGTCTGGGAGGACGTGGATTTCCAGTATGCGACCGGGGGGCCGCTCATCCACAACGTGAGCCTGCGGGTCGCGCCCGGGCAACGCGTCGCGGTGGTCGGGCCGACCGGCGCGGGCAAGTCCACCCTGCTGAGCCTCCTGCCCCGCTTCTACGATCCGACCCGCGGCCGCGTGCTGGTGGACGGCCGGGACGTCCGCGAGTACCGGCTCGCGTCGCTGCGCCGG
>DATFUK010000072.1:0-6629 GCA_035260865.1 Candidatus Methylomirabilota bacterium
CGCCCGCCACGTCCCACCCATTCGATGACACGAAGAGGATCTCGCCCGGCTCCACCCCTAGGGCCAGCGGCGCCAGCTCGTAGACGCGCGGCGACGGCTTGTAGACCCCGACCGTGTCCACCGAGAGCACGTGGGCGAAGACGCCGTCGAGGCGGCTCGAGCGCACCGCGCCCGCCAGCATGCGCGGCGAGCCGTTCGAGAGGATGGCCAGCGGGGTGCCGGCCAGCGCCCGGAGGGCCCCCGGCACCTCCGGGAAGGGCAGCAGCGTGAGGTAGGCGTCCATCAGCGTCTCCACCTGTGCCTCGGTGGCGGTGATCCCGAGCCGGCGGATCGCGTAGCGCAGGGCCTGGCCGGTCACCACCCAGAAGTCCTCGTAGTGGCCCATCAGCGAGCGTAGCCACGTGTACTCGAGCTGCTTCTGGCGCCAGAGGAGCGAGAGGGCCTGCGGGTCGGGGGTGATCACCCGCGCGGCGTCCATGACGGAGTGGACGTCGAAGAGCGTGCCGTAGGCGTCGAAGACGAGGGCGCGCGGCCGCGCCATCTCAGCCCGCGCCGGGCAGCCCCGCGCGAGGACGGCGCTCGCCCGGGCGCCGCGGGGGCACGGGAGCCTTGCGCTTCACCGCCGGAGCCGCCGCCGGGGGCGCGACCTCGAGGCCGGTCTCGTAGAAGCCGTAGCGGAGCACGGTCTTCGCGTCGCGGAACGAGAGGCTGCGGGTCTGCGAGCCCAGCACGATGAGCACGAAGTGCTGCTCCGACTTCCAGGCGGAGATGGCCAGGTTGTAGCCCGCCTCCCGCGTGAACCCGGTCTTGAGCGCCTGGACGCCGCCCGGATCCTGGAAGAGCGGGATGCGGCGGCTGTAGACGCGCCCCCGGTAGACGAAGGTGGCGCCGCCCAGGAGCGGGCGCGATGAGGGATAGTCGTCGAGCAGGCGCTGGGTCAGCCGAGCCAGGTCCTCGGCGGTGCTGCGCTGCGCGGGGTCGGGCAGGCCGTGGGCGTTGGCGAAGTGCGTGCGGGTGAGCCCCAGCTCCTCGGCCTTGGCGTTCATGGCCGCGACGAAGGCCTCCTCGGTGCCGCCCAGGTGCTCGGCCACCGCGGTGGCCGCGTCGTTCGCGGAGGCGATGGCCACGCCCTCGAGCAGCGTGCGCAGCGGCGCCGACTCGCCGCTCTTGAGCCCCATCCGATAGCGCGGGGTGACCGACGCGCGGTGGCTCACCAGCACCGGATCCTCCCACTGGGCGCGCCCGGCGTCTAGCGCCTCGCAGGCGAGGTAGAGGGTCATGAGCTTGACGAGGCTCGCGGGGGCGTGGTCCTCGGCGGGCTTCTTCGCGTAGAGCACGCGGCCCTGAGTGTCGAGGAGCAGGACGGACTCCGCGCTCAGCGCGAGCGGCCGGCTATTCGGGCTGGTGGTCTGAGCGGGAGCCGGTGCTGCGACGAGCCAACAGGCCGCGCTGATGGCGAGGACGGAGATGGCGCGCACTGACCCTATCTTACCGGCAGGGCCAATTTGGCGAGTAGAGAAAAACCCTAACGGACCGCGCGCTTGAGCTCCTTCGAGGGCTTGAAGCGCGGCGTCCGGCCGCCCGCCACGTGCATCGGCTGGCCGGTGCGCGGGTTCTTGCCCTTGCGCGGCTTGCGCCGGGTCACCGAGAAGGTGCCGAAGCCCACGAGGGTCACCGGCTGGCCGCGCTTGAGCGAGGTGCGCACCGATTCGAGGAAGGCGCGCAGCGCGCGATCGGCGCCCGCTTTGGTCCAGCCGCTGGACGCGGCCATCGCGGTCACGAGGTCAACCCGGCTCATCTGCGGGGGCGGATGCTAGCAAACCGGACGTTGGAGCGTCAAGGACGAGAATGGTATGGTGGACGCCCCGGTGAAAAAAGCCCTGCTCTTCACGATGGAAGGCAACAGCGACGGCGAAGCCGCCCTGGCATTTCTCCAGACCCGCGGCGTGGCGGTGGACGTGCGCGACGTGGGGAAGGATCCCGAGGCGAGCCTCGATCTCTTCGCCCGCGCCGGGCGCCTCGGCGTGCCCACCGTCGTCATCGGCGACCGCGTCTTCGACGGCTTCGGCGTGCACCGCGAGGAGATCGAGGGCCTCCTGCGGGAGTAAGCCGGGCGCTCCCGACGCCGCGCGGCCTCGCCGCCTCGAATTGACGGGCGCGGGCCGCGTGGGGTATAACCCCAAGTTGGGCTTACGGTTCTAGTCGGGCTTCGGTCCTCCGTGCCGTCCTGACCCGCTCATCGAAACTGGCTCAACGAACTGGCTCAACGAGGAGATTCGGACTATGGAAGCGATTCGGCACTTCTCCCGGCGCGCGGTGATCCCGCTCGTCTGGGTGTTGCTCGTCGTGAGCGTGCTCGCGCTGGGACTGCCCTCGGCCGCGCCAGCTCAGACTCCCGCCCCCCCGGCCGCGGTCGCCGCGCCGGCGCACAGCGGGGGAGAAGCCTCGCTGAAGCTGCCCGACCTCTCCCAGGCGACCTTCGTGGGCATGACCGGACGCACCATGCTGCAGTGGGGTCTCCTCGTCTGCCTCCTGGGCTTGGCCTTCGGCCTCGTCATCTACTCCCAGCTGAAGAACATGGCCGTGCACCAGTCCATGCGGGAGATCTCCGAGCTGATCTACGAGACCTGCAAGACGTACCTGATCACCCAGGGCAAGTTCCTCATGATCCTGGAGCTGTTCATCGCGGTGATCATCGTCTTCTACTTCGGCATCCTCCAGCACTTCGAGGCGGTCAAGGTCCTGATCATCCTGCTCTTCAGCGTGGTCGGCATCCTCGGCAGCTACGGGGTGGCGTGGTTCGGGATCCGCATCAACACCTTCGCCAACTCCCGCACCGCTTTTGCGAGCCTCAAGGGGCTGCCCTATCCGGTCTACGCGATTCCGATCAAGGCGGGCATGAGCATCGGCATGCTGCTGGTGTCGGTCGAGCTGTTCATCATGCTGTGCATCCTCCTCTACATTCCCCGCGACTACGCGGGGGCGTGCTTCATCGGGTTCGCGATCGGGGAGTCGCTCGGGGCGGCCGCCCTCCGCATCGCGGGCGGCATCTTCACCAAGATCGCGGACATCGGCTCCGACCTGATGAAGATCGTGTTCAACATCAAGGAGGACGACGCGCGCAACCCCGGGGTCATCGCGGACTGCACCGGTGACAACGCGGGCGACTCGGTCGGCCCCACCGCGGACGGCTTCGAGACCTACGGGGTCACCGGGGTGGCCCTGATCACCTTCATCCTGCTCGCGGTCCCCAAGGAGCTGGTGCAGGTCCAGCTCCTGGTGTGGATCTTCGTCATGCGCATCATCATGATCGGGGCGAGCGGCGGCTCCTACCTCATCAACGAGGCCTTCGCCAAGGCCCGCTACGGCTCGGCGGCCAAGATGAGCTTCGAGGCGCCCTTGACGAGCCTGGTGTGGCTCACCTCGATCGTGTCGGTGGTGCTGACCTACGCGGCGTCCTGGATCATGATCCCGGATCTCGGCGACGGCACCCTCTGGTGGAAGCTCTCGACCGTCATCACCTGCGGCACGCTGGCCGGGGCCATCATCCCGGAGTTCGTGAAGGTGTTCACCTCTACCAGCTCGGCCCACGTACGCGAGATCGTCACCTCGGCCCGCGAGGGCGGGGCGTCGCTCGGCATCCTCTCCGGCCTCGTCGCGGGCAACTTCAGCGCGTACTGGCTGGGCCTGACCATGGTGCTGCTGATGAGCATCGCCTACGGGGTGAGCACCCTCGGCCTCGGCGCCCTGATGGCCGCGCCGGCGGTGTTCGCCTTCGGTCTGGTGGCCTTCGGCTTCCTGGGCATGGGCCCGGTGACCATCGCGGTGGATTCCTACGGCCCGGTGACCGACAACGCCCAGTCCGTGTTCGAGCTGTCGGTGATCGAGACGATGCCCGGCATCAAGCAGCAGCTCAGGAAGGACTACGGCTTCGACGTCAACTTCGAGGCGGCCAAGCACCTGCTCGAGGAGAACGACGGGGCGGGCAACACCTTCAAGGCGACCGCGAAGCCGGTGCTGATCGGCACCGCGGTGGTGGGCGCGACCACCATGATCTTCTCGATCATCGTGCTGCTCACCAACGGGCTCACCCAGAACCTGGACAAGCTCTCGCTGCTCCACGCCCCGTTCCTGCTCGGGCTCATCAGCGGGGGCGCCATCATCTACTGGTTCACCGGCGCCTCCACCCAGGCGGTGACCACCGGGGCCTACCGGGCGGTGGAGTTCATCAAGGCCAATATCCGGCTCGAGGGCGTCACCAAGGCCTCGGTCACCGACAGCAAGCGGGTGGTCGAGATCTGCACCCAGTACGCCCAGAAGGGCATGTTCAACATCTTCCTCGCGGTGTTCTTCGTCACCCTCGCCTTCGCGTTCGTGGAGCCCTACTTCTTCGTGGGCTACCTCATCTCGATCGCGCTGTTCGGTCTCTACCAGGCCATCTTCATGGCCAACGCGGGAGGAGCCTGGGACAACGCCAAGAAGGTCGTCGAGGTGGATCTCAAGGAGAAGGGGACGCCGCTGCACGCGGCCACCGTGGTCGGCGACACCGTCGGCGACCCGTTCAAGGACACCTCCTCGGTGGCCATGAACCCGATCATCAAGTTCACCACCCTGTTCGGGCTGCTCGCGGTCGAGCTGGCCGTCTCGCTGAGCGCGGAGCGCGGCTCCGGCTTCACCTCGGTGCTGGCCGCCATCTTCTTCGTCATCTCGATGGTCTTCGTGCTGCGCTCGTTCTACGGCATGCGGATCAAGTCGGACAGCGCGGTCGCCCCGGCGGCGGCCAAGCACTAGGCGACCCCGGGCAAGGAGGAAGGCCATGGACCGGTCGAGCGTATTCGGATCCCTGCTGGCGCTCCTGATCGGCCTGGCCATCGGCGCGGCCGCCCTGAGCTGGTGGGAGGGCGGCCGCCAGAGCGCGGAGATCGAGACCGTGAAGGTGCGCCTGGCCGACGAGCGGGGCCAGGTGCAGGCCAGGATCAAGCAGCTGACCGACGAGCTCAACAGCGAGAAGCAGCGCCGCGAGGCGCTCGAGCAGGTGTTGCAGCAGGCCCAGAGCAAGCGGAAGTAACCGTCCCGACGTACCCACCGGCCCAGGAGGAACGCCCCGCGTGAAAACACCGCCGCGGTGAGTTAGAGTAGCGGGCACTTTCCAAAGGGAGGACCACCGCCATGCCGTTCTACGAGAGAGGGCCCGTCCGCATCCACTACGAAGAGGTCGGTTCCGGCTTCCCCCTGCTCCTCATCCCGGGGGGCGGGCTCAACTCGGCCCTGTCATCCTGGCAGACCGCGTCGCCCTTCGATCCGATGGAACGGTACCGGAGCGACTTCCGCTGCATCTGCGCCGACCTGCGCAACGCCAACCCAGGCAAGTCCAGCGGCCCCCTGGAGATCGACCGCCCCTGGGACGCCTACACCGACGACCAGCTCGGGCTGATGGACCACCTCGGCATCCGGGAGTTCCTGGTCATGGGCTTCTGCATCGGCGGGCCCATGATCCACAACCTCATCAAGCGGGCTCCGGAGCGCGTGGTGGCCGCCGCGATGATGCAGCCCAGCGGCTCCCGGCCCGAGATGCTCGACCTGTTCTACCAGAACAACATCAAGGGCTGGGGACCGGCGCTGTGCGAGAAGCGCCCCGACCTCACCATGGCCATGGTCCACGACTTTCTCACCAGCATGTACACCAACCGCGCCGACTTTGTCTTCACGGTGTCGCGCGATTTCGTGCGCTCCATCCAGACGCCGCTGCTGATCGCCCCCGACGACGTGCCCGCGCATCCGTACAAGGTCGCGATGGAGGTGGCCAGCCTCGCCCCGAAGTCCGAGGTCACCATCTATCCCTGGAAGGATTCGCCGGAGCACATCGACGAGGTCGTGGAGCACGCGCGGCGCTTCCTCAAGGCGCACGGACCCTCGACCGGCCGACGCTAGAAAAGGAGCCGCCATGACCGACTTCGACGCGCGCCCCGAGGCCCCCCGATCCGGTTTCCGGTCGCTCTCGCGCCGCGAGGTGCTCGGACTGCTCGCGGCGACGGGGGCGGGGGCGATGCTGGCACCCATCATCCGGTCCGGCGCCGTGCTTGCCGCGGAGACCCCGAAGAAGGGCGGCCAGATCGTGGTGGCGCTGTCCCAGGAGCCCACCGTCTTCAATCCCAACCGGCCCCACATCGAGGTGGATCGCGGTGTCCACTTCGGCCTCTTCGACAGTCTGTGGCGGGTGGACGAGAAGGCCCAGTTCCTCCCCAATCTGGCCGTGGAGATGCCGACGGTGAAGAACGGCGGCATCCAAAAGAACGGCCTCGAGTATCTGGTGAAGCTCCGGAAGGGCGTCAAGTGGCACGACGGCAAGCCGTTCACCTCGAAAGACGTGAAATTCACGCACGAGTTGATCACGAATCCCAAGTTCGGGGCCTACAGCAAGGTGGGGCACGATCAGGTGGCGAGCGTCGAGACGCCTGACGAGTCCACGGTGCGGATCCGACTCAAGGAGCCCTTCGCCCCCTTCATGACGGCGTGGGGCGACACCTACATCGTGCCCGCTCACATCCTGGAGGGCGTGGCCGATCCCAACACCGCCGAATTCAACACCAAGAGCCCGGTGGGCACGGGGCCGTTCCGGCTCGGCACCC
>DATFUK010000073.1:0-2796 GCA_035260865.1 Candidatus Methylomirabilota bacterium
CTGCCCGCTCTCGTGCCGGAACACCGCGGCGGACCAGGCGCCCAGCAGCTGCACGACGCTGTCGGCGATCACCTCGAAGATCGGCTGGACGTCGGCCTGGGCCTGGCTGATCGCCCGGAGGATCTCGGCGGTGGCGGTCTGACGATCGAGGGCGTCCGTCAGGTCGCGGTTGCGAGACTCCAGCTCGGTGAACAAACGGACGTTCTCGATCGCGATGACGGCTTGGTCGGCGAACGTCTGCAGGAGCGCGACCTGCCGGTCGGAGAAGCGCCGCGCCTCGGTGCGTCGGACGTTGATCGCTCCGATTGCGACCCCCTCTCGCATCAAGGGCACGCTGAGCGCCGTTCGGTGTCCCAGCTCCCGGGCGATCTCGCTTCCCTCCGGGAACTCGCCCGGCTCGGATTGCAGGTCGCCCACGTGTACGGTCCGGGCGTCCAGCATCGTTCGACCGAGCACCGTCCCGCGGACCAGCGGGATGGTGTACTCGCCGGTGCGCCCGTAGGGGATCGGCCCGCGATGAGCGACGAGTCGCAGCCGGTCGCCTTCCTGGCGAAAGACGGCGGCGTCGGAGGCCTCGCACAGGCGCGCCGCATTCGCCGCTACCGTGTCGAGCACCGGCTGGATGTTGGTCGGCGAGCTGCTGATCACGCGCAGGATCTCGGCGGTGGCGGTCTGCTGCTCCAGGGCCTCGGCGAGGGCCATGTTCCGGGCATTCAGCTCGCCGAGCAGCCGCGCGTTCTCGATCGCGATCATGGCCTGGTCGGCGAACGTCTGGGCCAGCGAGAGCTCGGCGGGCGTGAAGCGCCCGACCTGGGTCCGGGCGATCCCGATCAGGCCGCCGACGGCGGCTCCCTCACCCAGCATCGGCACCGCCAGGAGCGAGCGGAAGCCGCGCAACCGGGCCTGCTCACGGATCCGCGGGCCCCAGTCTGAATCGGAGTCGATGTCGTCGATGTGCTGCACGGTCCGGGTCAGCACCGCCCGGCCTTCGGGCGTGTCTTCAGTCGGGGGGCGCGGCGCTCCGAGCTCCGCCAGGAACGCCTCGCTGCTCCCGGGCAGGCCGCCCCGCGCGGTCATCATCCGGATGAGGCCGCCTTCGAAGCGGAAGACCGAGACCGACCAGGCCTCGAATAGCCGCATCGCGCTCTCGGCGATGGCATCGAACACCGGCTGGACGTCGGCGGGCGCGCCAGAGATCACCTTCAGGATCACGGCGGTGGCGGCCTGGCGTTCGAGCGCCTCGGCCAGGCTGTGCTCGAGCCGGGCGCTCTTCGCCCGCTCCTCGATGAGCGAGGTCTGCAGGGCGTCGACCAACTCGGCGAGATCAGCCCTATCGTGTGACGCCATCACCCGACCCAGACGAAGGAAGATTGGAGCCGGCACACTCTAGCATAGCTATCCGCGCGCCTTCTTCCCGCGCACCCCGGCCTCCCGCGCGTAGAGGCGCAGGACCGCGACCGCGAGGGCCATGACCACCGGTCCCGCGATCAGGCCGATCAGGCCCATCACCTCGAGCCCGCCGAAGAGCGCGAGGAAGGTCAGGATCACCGGCATCTGCTCGTCGCCCACCAGCCGCGGCCGGATGACGTAGTCGCTGAAGCCCACCACCACCAGCGCGCCCCACAGCAGCTCCACCACCCCCAGGGTCGGGCTCCCGACCGCGAAGAGGTAGAGACCCGCGGGCACCCAGATCAGGAGCGTGCCCACCGCGGGCACCAGCGAGGCGATCGCGGTGGCCACCGCCAGGAAGAGCGGCTTCGGCACGCCGGTGATCCAGTAGCCCAGGCCGGCGAGGGTGCCCTGGGCCAGCCCGGTGACGATCGTGCCCGAGAGCGTCAGGCGCCCGACCCGACGGAACTCCTCCAGCAGCGCGCGGGTGTACTCCGGGCGCAGCGGCGACACGGCCTCGAGCGTCGTGACGATGCGTGCCCAGTGGCGGAGGATCACGTGCATGCTGAGCAGCGCGAAGAAGAGACCGAGCAGGGTCATGAAGGTGACCGAGGCCACCGTGCCCGCGGCGGCGGCCGACCCGGAGGCCACCTCGGCGACCGCGCTCTGGAGGCGCTCGGTCAGCTTCTCGGTGGAAAGGCCGAAGCGGCCGAGCCAGCCCGTCACCGTGTCGATCCAGCCGAGGAGCACGCCGCCCGGCTTGAGCCCCTCGCGCGCCGCGCCGATCAGCGCGACCGCCTGGGTCACGAAGGACGACACGAAGCCCACGACCGCTCCCACGATCACGAGCCCGGTCGCGAGCACGGTGACCACCGAGGCGAGCAGCGGGCGCCGGCTCCAGCGCGCGAGGCGGTCGTACGCGGGCTGGAGCGTGAAGCCCGCGAGGGCGCCGAGCAGGAGGCCGGTAACGAAGAGATGCGAGAGCCACGCGATGACCAGTAGCGCGGCGGCCACGAGCCAGGCGAGGGCCCGCCCCGGCGTTCCACGGCCCGACTCGCTGAGCGTGGCGGTCGCCACCGTCAGCGCATCAGGCTCGGAAGCCAGAGGGAGATGATGGGGAAGGCCACCAGGAGCGCGAGCCGGATCACGTCGGCCCACATGAAGGGCATCACCCCGCGGAAGACGGTGCCGGTGGACACGTGCGGCAGCAGGCTCTTGAGCACGAACATGTTCATGCCCACCGGCGGGCTGATGAGCCCGATCTCCACCACGCAGACGATGATGATGCCGAACCAGACCGGATCGAGCCCGAGGTGCACGATCACCGGGAAGAACACCGGCATCGTCAGCAGCACCATGGACAGCTCCTCCATCGCGGTGCCCAGCACCACGTAGATCGCGCAGATG
>DATFUK010000074.1:0-6332 GCA_035260865.1 Candidatus Methylomirabilota bacterium
ACCGCGCTCGAGACGCTGATGGACGAGTGCCAGAAGGAGCTCGCCCCGCTCAAGTCCTTCGTGCTGCCGGGCGGCGGCCCGGTCGGCGGCTTCCTCCACCAGGCGCGCACGGTGTGCCGGCGCGCCGAGCGCGGCGTGCTCGCGCTCTCGCGCGTGGAGGACGTCGGCGAGTGGCCGCTCAAGTACGTGAACCGGCTCAGCGACCTGTTCTTCGTGCTCTCGCGCTGGGTCGGCAAGCACCTGGGCGAGACCGAGTACCTCTGGGAGCGCGGTCTCGCCTCGCATGCCCGGAAGCGGTAGCCCGGCCGAGTCGGCCGGCGACTATCAGGTGCGCCGCGCGGGCCCGGCCGATCACGACGGCGTCGTGCGCGAGCTGGCCGCGTACTTCGCCTTCCTCGGGGAGGACCTGGACCCCGACGGCCTCGACCACGACGTGGCCGACTGGCAGGGCGAGTACGACGGCGTCGCGGGCGTGATGCTGGTCGTGGTGAATCAGGGTGACGAGGTCGTGGGCACCGCGGCGGTACGCCGACTCGCGCCGGGGGTGGCCGAGCTCAAGCGCATGTGGCTGCGCCCGGACTGCCGCGGGCGCGGGCTCGCGCCTCGGCTGATGGACCGCTGTCTCGACGAGGCGCGGGCGCTCGGCGGGCGCGTGCTGCGGCTCGACTCCGAAAAGGATCGGCTGGCCACCGCGGTGCGCCTCTACCGCGGGTACGGGTTCACGGAGATCGCGGACTACAACCGCAATCCGCGGGCGGATATCTGGATGGAGCTGCCGCTCACGTGACCCTGGATCACGTTCGGTTGGCCATCCGGGCCCCGCGCGGCATGGTCACGTCGCCTCATGTCGCGGCCTCCGAGGCGGGCGCCGCGATTCTCCAGGCGGGAGGGTCGGCGGTGGATGCCGCGATCGCGGCGGCCGCCGTCCTCTCGGTCATCTACCCGCACATGACGAGCCTGGGCGGCGACGCGTTCTGGCTGATCCACGATGCGCGCACCGGCGCGGTGCGGTCGCTGGAGGCGGCGGGCCGGGCCGCGGCCGGCGCGACGCTCGACTGGTTCGCGGGCCGGGGGCTGCGCGAGATCCCGGTGCGCGGGATCATGCCCGCCACGCTCACCGTGCCCGGCGCGGTGGACGGCTGGTGCGAGGCGCACGCGGCCTACGGGCGGCTGCCGCTCGCGACGGACCTGGCCGCCGCGGTCGCCTGTGCGCGCGACGGGTTCCCGGTCACCGAGCGGCTCGCGCGGTGGATCGAGCGCTCGGCCGACGTGCTCGCGGCGGACCCGGCGGCCGCGCGCATCTTCCTGGCCGGCGGGACGACCCCGGCGGCGGGGGCGCCCGTCCGCAACCCGGACCTGGCGCGCACGCTCGAGCGCGTCGCCGAGGGGCGGGCCGGCTTCTACGAGGGCGAGACCGCGCGTGAGATGGCGCGGCACGCGCGCGAGCACGGCGGCTTCTTCACCGAGCGGGACTTCGCCGCGCAGCGGTCGAAGTGGGGCGCGTCCATCCACGCCACGTACCGCGGCGTCACCATCCACGAGACGCCGCCGCCGAGCCAGGGCGTGTCGGTCTTGCAAGCGCTCCGCCTGCTCGAGTCCTGGGAGATCGGCGCGCTGCCGTTCCTGGGGCCGGACCACGTGCACCTGCTCGTGCAGGCCAAGCAGATCGCGTTCCACGACCGAGACCGGTTCGTCGCCGATCCCGACTTCTCGCCGGTCCCCATCGAGCGGCTGCTGTCGGCGGCCTACGCGGACGAGCGCCGGGCCCTCATGGACCGGGAGCGCGCGCTGCCCTGGGACCGCGTCCCGTCGAGCGGCAGCCTGACCGGCGACACGGTCTACGTCGCCGCGGTGGACGCCGAGGGCAACGCGGTCTCGCTGATCCAGAGTCTCTACTTCGTCTTCGGCTCGGGCGTGGTCGCCGGCAACACCGGCGTCGTGCTCCAGAATCGCGGCGCCTATTTCTCGCTCGATCCCGCGCATCCCAACCGGCTCGAGCCCGGCAAGCGGCCGCTGCACACCCTGATCGCCTCGCTCGCGTTCAAGGACGGGCGCCTCTGGCAGGTCGTGGGCTGCATGGGCGCCGACGGCCAGCCGCAGATCCACCTCCAGGTCTACACCGCGATGATCGACTTCGGGCTCGACATCCAGCAGGCGGTCACGGCGCCCCGCTGGCTGGCCGGGCGCTTCGCCCTGGGCGAAGCGCGCGAGCTGCTGAACGTGGAAGGGCGGTTCGCGCCGGCCACCGTCGCGGAGCTGGCGCGCCGGGGTCACGACATCAATCGCTGGGAGGACTGGAACGAGCTGGCCGGACACGCCCACGGGATCACCATCGATCCCGCGAGCGGCGCGCGGGTGGGCGGGGCCGACCCGCGCAGCGACGGCGCCGCCGTCGGGTACTGACGGAGTCCGGCCGGCCACGCGATGACCGAGCTGCACATCGAGCGGCTGATCGCCCTGGTGGCCTTCCTGGGGACCTACCTGGGCCTGGCGCTCGGCCGCCTGCCGTTCTTCCGCGTGGATCGCACCGGTGTCGCCATCATCGGCGGGGCGATCGTGGTGGTGACCGGGGTGCTGCCGTGGGAGCGGGCGGTGGCCGCGGTGGACGCCCACACCCTCGTGCTGCTCTTCGGCATGATGATCGTCGCGGCCTACCTGCGCCTCTCCGGCTTCTTCCGCCTCGTGACCTACGCGGCGGTGCGCCGCGCCCACACCCCGGTCGGGCTCCTCGCCCTGATCATCGTGGCGGCGGGCGTGCTTTCCGCGCTCTTCGTCAACGACGTGGTGTGCCTCGTGATGGCGCCCATCGTGCTGGACCTCGCCCGGCAGCTCCGCCTGCCGCCGGTGCCGTACCTGATCGCGCTCGCCACCGCGGCCAACGTGGGCAGCGTGGCCACCCTGACCGGCAACCCGCAGAACATGCTGGTCGGCAGCTTCTCCGGCATCAGCTACCGCGCCTTCCTGGCGCGGGAGGCCCCGATCGCGGTGATCGGGCTCGCGCTGGTGTTCGCGGTGATCTGGCTCGCGTACCGCCGGCAGCTCCCGGACGCGCTGCCCGCCGCCAACCTGGAAGACCGCTTCGCGGTGCACTACCCCCTGATGATCAAGACCATCGCGGCGGTGTCGGTCATGCTGGTCGCGTTCCTGGCCGGCGTGCCGATCGCGGTGGTGGCCATCGGAGGCGCGGCCTACACGCTGCTCACGCGGCGGGTCAACCCGGAGAAGGTCTACCGCGAGATCGACTGGGGACTGCTCGTGCTGTTCACGGGTCTCTTCGTGGTGATCGGCGCGGTGGAGGCGATGGGCCTGGCCGCCGAGGCGCTCGGCTGGGCCTCGGGAGCGGGCCTTCACCGGCCGCTCGTGCTGATCGTGGTCACCGCGGTGCTCTCGAACCTGGTCTCCAACGTGCCCGCGGTGCTGTTCTTCAAGAGCGTGATCCCCACCTTCGGCGAGCCGGTTCGCGCCTGGCTCCTGCTCGCGATGGCCTCGACGCTCGCGGGGAACCTCACGATCCTGGGCTCGGTCGCCAACCTGATCGTGGTGGAGCAGGCGCGCGGGGCCGGCATCCCGGTCGGGTTCCTCGAGTACAGCAAGGTGGGCGTGCCGATCACCGTGCTCACGCTCCTGGTGGGCTGGCTCGTCCTCGTCCTCCTCCCCGTCTGAACCCTCTCCCCTCTGGGGAGAGGGCCGGGTGAGGGGCCGGGTGGTGAGGGGCCTGGTGGCGAGGGGCCTGAGCGTGACCGGCCTGCGATAATGGCCGCATGGCGCTGCTGTCCGAGCTGACGGCTCTTCGCGCGCGCGTGGCGGCCAGCCCGGGCCGTCTCGAGAAGCGGCGGCTCGTGGCTGAATATCTCCGCGGGCTCTCGCCCGAGGATCTGACTCTCGCCGTCACCTACCTGAGTGGGCGCGCGTTCCCCGTCTCGGATGCGCGCGTGCTCAACGTGCGCGGGTTGCCTGAGGCGAAAGCCCCCTCACCCTGCCCTCTCCCCGGAGGAGAGAGGGTTCTGGGGGCGCTGACGCTGGCGGATGTGGCGGAGGCGTTCGGGGCGGTGGCCGAGTCGGTGGGGCCGGGGGCGCGGAAGGCGCGCGACGCGCGCCTCGGGGAGCTCGTGGCGCGGGCGTCGGCGGAGGAGCGCGATCTGCTCCAGCGCGTGATCTACGGCGAGATGCGCATGGGGCTCTCCGAGGGGCTCGTCCTCGAGGCCATCGCGGAGGCGGCCAGCGTGTCGCCGGCGGCGGTGCGCCGCGCGGCGCTCGTCACCGGCGACCTCACCGCGGTGGCCGCGCTCGCGCTGGGGCAGGGCGCGGCCGCGCTGGCCGCGGCGGCGCCCCGCGTGTTCGTGCCGCTCCTGCCGATGCTGGCCGAGATCGCGGACGGCGCGGGGGAGGCGCTGGCCGCCCACGGCGGCGTCTCCGCGCTCGAGTACAAGTACGACGGCGCGCGCATCCAGCTCCACCGCGACGGCGACCGCGTGGCGATCTGGAGCCGCCGCATGTCCGACGTCACGCCGAGCCTGCCCGACATCGTGACCATCGCGCGGCGCGACCTCGGCCACGCCCCCTTCATCCTGGATGGCGAGGTGGTGGCCCTCGACGCGGCGGGCCGCCCGCGGCCCTTCCAGGAGCTGATGCGCCGCTTTCGCCGCGTGCGCGGCGTGGAGGCCGCGGCGGCGGAGCTGCCGCTCACGCTGCACCTCTTCGACTGCCTGATGGCCGACGGCGGCTCGCTGCTGGACGAGCCCTACGCGAAGCGGTGGGAGGCGCTCGAGCGCGTGACCGGCGGCCGCTGGCTCGCCGAGCGCGCGATGATCACCAGCGCGGCGGAAGGCGACGCGATGATGGCGCGCGCCCTGGCCGCCGGGCACGAGGGCCTCATGGCCAAGGACCCGCGGAGCCCGTACGAGCCGGGCGGCCGCGGCAAGCGGTGGTTCAAGCTCAAGGTGGCGCAGAGCGTGGATTGCGTGATCGTGGCGGCCGACCGCGGCTCCGGCCGGCGCGTGGGCTGGCTCTCGAACTACCACCTGGCGGTGCGTGACGGCCATGGCTGGGCGGAGGTGGGCAAGACCTTCAAGGGGCTCACCGACCGCGAGTTCACCGAGATGACCGAGCGGCTCCAGGCGCTGGCCACCGCCGACGAGGGCTACACGGTGCGGGTGCGCCCGGAGGTGGTGGTGGAGGTGGAGTACAACGAGATCCAGACGAGCCCGACCTACCCCTCGGGCTTCGCGCTCCGCTTCGCCCGCATCGCGCGCATCCGGGAGGACAAGGCGCCCGGCCAGGCCACCACGCTCGAGGAGCTGCGGGCCCTCTACGAGCGCCAGTTCGCCACGAAGGGGCGGGCGGCCGGCTAGCCCACGCGGTACTCGAGCACCCAGAAGCAGCGCAGCTCGCGGTGGATCAGGTCGGTCGCGTGCGGGGCGAGCCGGCGGGTGAGCTCGTCGCGATCGAGCAAGTTCTTGACGATCTCGAAGCGCTGCTCGCCGCCGATGAGACGGCGCATCTCGTAGCGATTGCCCGCGTCATCCACGCGGCTCGGCGGGGTGCGCCGCTCCTCGCTGGCGCGCTCGTCGAACATGAAGACGGGCGCCCCCGGCTCGAGCCGCCCGTGGAAGGCGCGGAGGAACGCGTCGATGCGGGCCAGGTCCACGTGGGAGAGCCAGAGCGCGGCGAGGCCCGCGTCGTGGCGCGCGGGTCCGGCGGCGGGCGCGTAGGCGTCGCGCCGCTCGAAGGTGACGGCGGTCCCGTAGGTCTTGCCCCGCGCGAGGGCGAGGGTGTCGTCGTTGACGTCGGTGGCGTGGACGCTGCTCGCGCGCTCGGCCGCGACGCGCGTCCAGTAGCCGGTGCCGCAGGCCACCTCGAGGACGCGCCGGCCCGCGAAGAAGGCGGGCACCCGCGTGCGGATCCAGGCCAGGTCGTCCTGCCAGCGCGGGCTCTCGTAGACCCGCTCGTACTCCGCCGCGCGCTGGGCGTAGTACGCGATCATCTCCTGGGTCACCGGCCGAGCTCCCGGCGCACGAGGGCCGCGCCCGCCCCCAGGGCCTGCAGCTTGCCGTGCGCCACCGCGCGCGAGAGCGGGACCATACCGCAGTTGGTGCACGGGAAGATGCGCTCGGCGGGCACGTGGGCCATCGCGGAGCGGATCACCGCGGCCACCTCCTCGGGCGTCTCGACCCGGTCGGTGGCCACGTCCACCGCGCCCACCAGCACGTCCTTGTCGCCGAGCAGGCCGATGAGCGAGATCGGCACACGCGAGCCGGCGCACTCGAGCGATACGCCGCCGATGCGGCTGCGCGCCAGCACCGGGAAGGTCTGCTCGTACTGGCGCCACTCGC
>DATFUK010000075.1:0-9827 GCA_035260865.1 Candidatus Methylomirabilota bacterium
CGCTGGCCGCCGCCGAGATCGACCGGATCCGCGCGCGCTGGCGCGCGATCGCCCAGCCCTCGTGGACCGGCGAGGTCTGAGCGAGGCCTCCAACTAACCGATCTGGAAGCGCTTGATCGCGGCCTGGTCGAAGGCCAGCCCGAGCCCGGGCTTGGCCGGCACGACCAGCTGGCCGCCCTCGATCTTCGGAGTCTCCTCGTAGAGCTGGAGCGTCCACGGCATGTACTCCACGGTGAGCCCGTTGGGGATCGCCGCGATCAGGTGCACGTGGATCTCCGGGATGAGGTGGCTCACCACCGGCAGGTTGAACGCTTCGGCCATGCCCGCCACCTTCATCCACTGGGTGATGCCGCCGACCCGCAGCAGGTCGATCATCACGATGTCGATCGAGCGCGCCTCCAGCAGGTGACGGAACGGCACGATGCCGTAGTGGTACTCGCCCGCCGCGATCGGGGTGTTGAGCGCTTCCGCGATGCGCGCCAGGCCCGGGTAGTCGTCGTGCGCGGTGGGATCTTCCAACCAGAAGAGGTGGTAGGGCTCGATGCGCTGGCCCACGTCGATCGCGTGGTGCACGCTCCAGAGCTGGTTGATGTCACACATGAGATCCACGTCGGCGCCGATGGACTCGCGCATCACCCGCACCCGCTCCACCGAGGCCGCGATGGTGGGCTCGCTCCCGCACTGCATCTTCATCTGGCGGAAGCCCATGTCCCGCAGGCGCGGGCCCGCCTTGGCGAGGTAATCCACCGGGTGCTGGCGCATCAGCGCGCCGCTCGCATACGTGGGCGCGCGGTCGCGGAGCCCGCCCAGGAGCGCGCAGACCGAGCGGCCCGCCGCCTTGCCCATGAGATCCCAGCAGGCCATGTCGACCGCGGAGATCGCGAGCGAGAAGATGCCGCCCGGCCCCGAGCCGCCCGCCATGCGCCGGCACTTGGCCGCGATGGCCTCGACCTGGCTCGGGTCCATGCCGACGGTCAGGCGCGCGAGGCCGTCCACCGCGGCCCGCAGCGCGGGGGTCAGCGCGCCGCCGAAGAAGGTGAGCCCGATGCCGACCAGCCCCTGATCGGTGCCGAGCTCGAGCAGCACGAACTCGCGGGTGTCGGTGGGCGCGGGCAATCCCACCACCAGCGGATTGTCGGCGGGCGTGGAGAGGACGCGGGTGGTGACGTGGCTGATCTTCATTTCTTGTGCTTGCCGGTGAGCTGGGGAGTGGTGCCCTCCTGTCCCTTCTCCTGCCGGTCGAGCCGCGTCTCCCGCGACCACGTGCGCTTGAGGTCGTCCTTGATGTTGAAGTGCAGCGTGCCGAGCCCCTCCGTCTCGAGCTCGATGCGGTCGCCGTCCTGGAAGCCGGAGAGCCCGCGGTGGTTGGTGCCGGTGGCGAGGATGTCGCCCGGCTCCAGCGTGTGGATGCTGGTCACCCACTCGATGCAGCGCGGGATCTTGTGGGCCATGTCGCTGGTGTTGAACGCCTGCTTGACGGTGCCGTTCACCGAGAGCCGGATCGCCAGCTTGTGCGGGTCCGCGATCTCGTCCGCGGTCACCAGGTAAGGCCCGATCGGCGCGAAGGTATCGCGCGACTTCATCTGGTAGAAGGTGTTGCCGGGGGGCAGGAGGCCGCGGGCCGAGCCGTCGATGAAGTTGCAGTAGCCGAAGATGTATTCCATCGCCCGCGCGGCCGGTACCGCGGTGGCGCGCTTGCCGATCACGAGGGCCATCTCGGCCTCGCCCTCGAAGATGGTGGCGGGCACGTCGGGGAGCACCATCGTCTCGTGGGGGCCGATCACCGCGCCGGGCGACTTCATGAAGGCGTTGATCGGCGCCGGCTCGGTGCGGGTGCCGTCCTCCATGTAGTTCACCGCCATGCAGACGATGTTGGCGGGCTTGGGCAGAGGCGGGCGGATCTTCACCTGGGCGAGGGGCACCGGCTTGCCGCGGCCGGCCGCGTCCTCGATCTTCTTGCGGTAGTCCGCGAAGCGGGCGATCAGGCCGCTCATCAGGCCGCCGGCCCCGGTGTGCGGGATGTCCTTCACGGTGTCCGAGACGTCCACCACCGCGTCGCCACGGAGCACGCCCAGCCGATAGTCGTCGAAGAGTAGTAGTTTCACGGTCTCCTCCTTGAGATCTCGAAAGCCGCCCCATCCTACTCGCGGGCCCGGGTGTTGACAACGGGGGCCGCGAGCGGCGACCCTCTCGCTGAATCCATTCCAGGGAGGAGCCTCGATGAAGGGACGGGTGGCGGTGCTCAAGGCGTACGGCGGCGAGTTCGAGCTGCGCGAGTACCCGGTGCCGGATCCGGAGCCGGGCGCGATCCTGATCAAGCTGACGCGCGCGGGGGTGTGCGGCTCCGACCTGCACATCTGGCGGGGGGAGATGAAGGAGACGTACGGCGCGCTGCCCAAGGACCTCACCTTCGGCCACGAGATGTGCGGCAAGGTGGAGCGGCTCGGCGCCGGCATCACGACCGATTCGATGGGCCGGCCGCTCCGCGAGGGCGACCGGGTGACGTTCTGCTACTTCTTCCCGTGCGGGCGCTGCCCGGTGTGCCTGCACGACGAGATGGGGAGCTGCCCGCAGAAGGGCCGCCCGAACCGGGTCGCGGGCAGCGCGCCCTACTTCAACAACGCCTACGGCGACTACTACTACCTGCGGCCGAACCACTTCATCTTCAAGATGCCCGACGAGATCCCGGACGACATGGCGACGCCGGTGAACTGCGCGCTCTCCCAGGTGCTCTACGGCCTGCGGCAGGCGGGCTTCCGGGCGGGCCAGTCGCTGGTGGTGCAGGGAGCGGGCGGCCTCGGCATCAACGCGGTGGCGGTGGCGCGGGACATGGGCGCCGACACCGTGATCGTGGTGGAGCGACTCGCCGAGCGGCTGGCCCTCGCGCGGGCGTTCGGGGCCGATCACACCGTGAACGCGAGCGAGATCACGAGCGCGGACAAGCGGGTCGAGGCGGTCAAGGCGCTGACCGGCGGGTTCGGCGCCAACGTGGTGGCCGATTTCGTGGGCTACGCGGACGTGATCCCGGAGGGCCTGCGCATGCTGCGGGGCGGCGGCTGCTATCTCGAGGTGGGCAGCATCTCGCCCGGCAACGTGTTCTCCTACGACGCCACCGCGCTGGTGCGCGGGAACGCGCATCTGGTCGCCACGTCGAACTACTCGCCGTGGGCGCTCGAGCAGTCGCTGTCGTTCATGAAGCGCAACCTGAAGCGCTTCCCGTTCGAGAAGGTGATCTCACACGTCTTCCCGCTGGAGCGCATCTCGGAGGCCTTCGCCCAGGCCGACTGGGCTCGCCGCGGAGGCGACCCCGCCGGCGTCTCCCGCGCCGCGATCTCCATGTAGTCTGGGGTCAGGTCTTGAAATACGACATTCTTCAGCGTGTCGGCGAGTCGCCCGGCGCCGGGAATGTCGTATTTCAAGACCTGACCCCACTCCTCAGATGCGGTAGCGGCGGATCAGAGCCTCGTCGAGGACGAGGTCGAAGCCGGGGCCGTCGGGAATCGGGAACAGGCCGTCCTTGACCGCGGGGCGGTTGGCCCACAACACCTGCCAGGCCGGGTCGCGCTCGGGGTCGGCGAAGCACTCGACGTAGGTGCCGTGGGGCACCGCGGCCAGCAGGTGGCCGGCGATCTGGGGCTCCTCGTGGTGGGCCATCTTCACGCCGGCGGCCCCGCAGAGCGCGGCGGCCCGTCGCCACTCGGTGACGCCGCCGCCCTCGGAGGCGTCGAAGTTCACCAGGTCCACCGCGCCCGCGTCCAGCAGGCGCCGCACCGCCTGGCTGGTGATCTCGGACTGCCCCGCGGTGACCGGGATGCGTGTCGCCCGCCGCACCTCCGCCATCATGCGGGCGTCGTCGTGCCAGTGGCACGGCTCCTCGAACCAGGCGATATCGAGCGGCTCGACGAGGCGCGCGAAGCGCACCGCGTCCTCCACCGTGAAGCCCCGGTTGGCGTCCACCGCGAGGACGAAGTCCGGGCCCGCGGCGCGGCGGGCCGCCGTGACCCGCTCCGCGTCGGCCTCGGGCGCGAGCCCGCCCACCTTGAACTTGCAGCCCGCCATGCCGGCCTCGCGGTAGCTCTCCATCTCCCGGCCGATGTCGGCGAGGGTCTTGCCCTCGCGGTAGTAGCCGCCGATCGAGATGATGGGCAACCGCCGGGCCGGTCGCCCCCCGAGCAGCGCGCACACGCTCTGGCCGCGCGCCTTGCCGACCAGGTCCCAGATCGCGCAGTCCACGCAGGCGATGGCCTCCATCAGCGTCTTGCGATCGCGGCTGCTGTGCGAGAGGGCGAAGAGGCGATCCCAGATCCGCTCGCCGTCGAGGAGATCCCGGCCGCGCAGGAGCGGGGCCAGGTCGTCGTGGATCAGCCGGACGATCTCGCCACCGTGCTCGCGGTTGTCCCCGTTGTAGACCTCGCTGACGAGGCCCTCGTCGGTGCGCAGGCGGGTGACCACGGTGGAGCGCTTGAGGACCGCGTAGGTGCTCCCGCCGAAGTTCCGCGCGAGCGGGATATCGATCGCGATCGCCTCGACGCTGTGGAGACGCATCCCCGTTCCGGGCAACGTCGGAATGTAAGACCTGACTCCGCCCTCAGGCGGTGACGGCCTTCTCGACGGCCTGCTTGATCTCGGGCGCGGTGGGCGCGGTCTTGGGCTCGAAGCGCGCCGCGACCTGGCCGGTCTTGTCCACCAGGAACTTGGCGAAGTTCCACTTGATGTCGCCGGGGCCGTCGGGCTTCGTGGCCTGGCCGGTGAGCCAGGCGTAGAGCGGGGCGCGGCCGCCGCCGTTCACCTCGATCTTGGAGAACATCGGGAACGTGACGCCGTAGCTGGTCGAGCAGAACGCCTTGACGTCCGCGTCGCTGCCCGGCTCCTGCCCCGCGAATTGGTTGCAGGGGAATCCCAGCACCGCGAAGCCGCGCGGACCGTACTCGGCCTGCAGGGCCTGGAGCGCCTCGTACTGCGGGGTGAGCCCGCACTGGGACGCCACGTTCACCACCAGCAGCGCCTTGCCGCGGTAGTCACCGAGCGACTGCTCCTTGCCGTCGATCGCCTTCACCGTGAAGTCGTGGATCCCCGCCATGTCGTGCTCCTCGTCGTCAGGCGGCGGGCAGCGCCGCGAGGGCTTTGCGGAACCGTGAGGCCTGGCCGATCAGGTCCTGGTCGAACGGGGCGGTGGACGGCCCCTTGTCGATCTTCACCACTACGATGAAGGGGCCGTCTTCCTTCAGGATGCGGTCCACCGCGCGCTCGAGCTCCTCCTGGGTGCGCACCTCGATGCCCTTCTCGACCCCGGCCCCGCGCGCGATGCCGACCAGGCTCGCCTTCCGGGCGGTCGCGGTGGGCTGGCCGCCGGTGGTCTGGTGCACCTCGTTGTCCCAGACCATCAACACGTAGTTCTTGGGCGCTTCCGCCGCGATGGTGCAGAGGGAGCCCAGGTTCATGAGCAGCGAGCCGTCGCCGTCCAGGCAGATCACCCGGACGTCGGGACGGCCGATCGCGATGCCGAGGCCGATGGAGGAGCACTGGCCCATGGCCCCGAAGGTGTAGCAGTTGAGCGGACGATCCGCGATGGCGAGCAGGTCGAGCGAGGCCTGGCCCAGGTTCGAGACCACGACCTCGTTCTTCAGGCGGGAGGCGAGATACTTGGTGGCGCCGGCGCGGGTGAGCGGGCTCATCCGCGCTTGCCTCCGGTCAGCTCGGAGGGCAGCACGATGGCCACCGGCTGGGAGCTCACGTAGCAGAGCTTGACGAGCCCGTCGGTCTGGTGCTCGAGCTCGGCGATCGACATCGGCCGGATCCAGCGGATGCCGAGCGCGTCCAGGATGTGGGTGACCGCCCGGCCCATCGGCACCTGGGCCGGGTTGAACTCGCCCAGGTCGCCGCGGTGGCTCATCACCAGCACCATCGGGATCATGCTCGCCATGTTGAGCGAGGCGAGCGCGTTGGTGCAGTTGCCGAGGCCGCTGTTCTGCATCAGCAGCGCGCCGCGGTGCCCGGCGAGCCAGGCGCCGGAGAGCAGACCCACCGCCTCTTCTTCTCTGGTCGTCGTCACCACGCGGCACTCGAGGTCGGCCCACAGCTCGTCGAGCACGTGGCTCACGATGTAGTCGGGGACGGTGGCGAACAACCGGATCCCGTTGCGGCGCAGCACGTCCGCGACGTGTTTCGCCCAGCTCTGCTCGGCCATTGCGGATCTCTCCTGGTCGGGATCTAGCTCGGGACGATCGCGGCGCGGGTCACGTGGCCCTTGTCCTGCTGGACGAAGGCCTCCTCGATCGACTCGAGCGGGAACTTGTGCGAGATGATCTTGTTCCACGGATAGCGCCCGCGGGTGCGCGTCATCATGTCGAGCGCCCCACGCAGGTGCTCGGCCTCGTAGTGCGAGAGGCCGATGATGCGGCGATTGCCGAAGATGATCCAGGCCGGATCGAACTCGGCCTTCCAGCCCACGTTGATGTTGCCGATCTCGACGTAGGTGCCTTCCGGCGCGGTCATGCGCAGCCCCTCGTCCACCACCTTGGGGTTGCCCACCAGCTCCATCACCACGTCGCCGCCCCAGTCGTCGGTGAGCTTCCGGACCGCCTTGATGCGGTCGTCCGGCGTCTTGTGCTCGCGCATGTCCACCACGTCGGTGGCCCCGAACGAACGCGCCAGGGTCAGGCGCTCCTCCACCCCGTCGATGACGACGACGCGCGCCGCTCCCATCTCCTTCGCGACCGCGCACGCGTACACCCCGAGACCGCCCGCGCCCTGGATCACCACGGTCTGTCCCGCGCGCACCGCCGCGATGTCGAGGCCCGCGTAGACCTGGGAGAAGGCGCAGTTGACGCCCGCCGCCATGTCGTCGGTGATGTCGTCGGCCAGCTTGAAGACCGCGTGATTGGGCCGCAGGTAGAAGTACTCACCGAAGCCGCCCTGGAAGTGCGGCCAGACTTCACAGGAGACGAGGAAGTTGGCCTGGCGCACCGGGCAGGACTTGGTCTTGCCCTTGAGGCACATGCGGCAGCGCCCGCACGGGAAGAAGAAGCGGTAGGCCACGCGATCGCCCACCGCGAGCGGCTGGCCCGCCGAGTCGGTGGTGACGCCGGGGCCGAGCTTGGCCACGCGCCCCACGTGCTCGTGCCCGGTGTTGAGGGGCAGGGGCCGGCCCATCTTCACGTAGTCGAGCTCGCCTCGCCAGTAGTGCAGGTCGGAGCCGCACACGTTCGCCATCGCCACCTTGACCAGGATCGCGCCGGGCTCGGGATCGGGCACCGGGTACTCGCGGATCTCGAAGGGTTTGCCCGCGCCGTGGAACACCGCCATCCGTGCCGATTCCGCCATGAGCCCCTCCTCAGATGATGGACGACGGGCGGAGTCTAGCATGGTAGGCTACGTGGCGCCCGGGAGGGCCAAGCCATGAAGATTGCGATTCTCGACGACTACCAGGACACGATCCGGACGCTCCGCGCCTTCCCGAAGATCGCGGGGCACGACGTCACGATCTGGAAGGACCACACCAAGGATGTCGAGACGCTCGCCGGCCGGCTGAAGGACACCGAGGTGCTCGTGCTGCTACGCGAGCGCACGCCGATCAAGGCCCCGCTCCTCGATCGTCTCGACCGGCTGCGGATGATCACCCAGGTCGGCGTGGCGCCCCACATCGACGTGCCCGCGTGCACCCGGCGCGGCGTCATCGTCTCGTCGAGCCAGCTGCCCGGCCGGCCCTCGTACGGGACCGCCGAGCTGACGTGGGGCCTCGTCATCGCGGCGATGCGGCGCATCCCCCAGGAGATGATCGCGATGCGCGCGGGGAAGTGGCAGGCCTACCCCATCGGCCTTGGGCTGCGCGGCAAGACTCTCGGGATCCTGGGTTACGGCAAGATCGGCGCGGTGGTGGCGGGCTACGGGCGCGCCTTCGGCATGAACGTGGTCGCGTGGGGACGCGACAGCACGCTCGAGAAGGCGAAGACCGATGGCTACACCGCGGCGGCGAGTCGCGAGGCCTTTTTCGCCGAGAGCGACGTGGTCTCCATCCACGTGCGGCTGATCGACGCGACCCGCGGCATGGTGACCGCGGAGGACCTCGCGCGCATGAAGCCGGCGGCGGTGTTCGTCAACACGAGCCGCGCCGGGCTGGTGGTGCCGGGCGCGCTGGAGGCCGCGCTCGCCAAGGGCCGGCCGGGCATGGCCGCGGTCGACGTGTACGAGGAGGAGCCGGTGTTCGGGGCCGCGCATCCGCTGCTCGCCATGGACAATGCGATCTGCGTGCCGCATCTCGGCTACGTGGAGCGCGACAGCCTCGAGCAGATGTACGACACGATCTTCGAGCAGGTGCTGGCGTACGCGGGAGGCAAGCCGATCAACGTGCTGAACCCGGAGGCCCTGGCGGCCGTGAAGTCATGAGCATCCGGGACAAGGCGTACGTCGTCGGCGTCTTCGAGCATCCGACCCGCAAGGCGGACGGTATCTCATTGGCCCAGCTGCACGCGGAGGTGGCGCACGGCGCGCTCGCCGACGCCGGCCTCACCAAGGACGACGTGGACGGCTACTTCTGCGCGGGCGACGCGCCCGGCCTGGGCGGCCTCTCGATGGCCGACTACATGGGCCTGCGCCTGCGGCACATCGACACCACCGAGACCGGGGGCTCGTCCTACGTGGTCCACGTGGCCCACGCCGCGGAGGCCATCGCGGCCGGGCGCTGCGACGTGGCCCTGATCACGCTGGCCGGGCGGCCGCGCGCGGAGGGCATGGCCACCGGCACCGCCCCGCGCAACTACGGGTCGACCGCGCCGGACGTCGCGTTCGAGGCCCCGTTCGGGCCGACGGTGGTCAATCAGTACGCGATGGCCGCGATGCGCCACATGCACGAGTTCGGGACCACCAGCGAGCAGCTCGCGTGGATCAAGGTCGCGGCCTCCCAGCACGCCCAGCACAACCCGCACGCGATGCTGCGCGAGGTGGTCACGGTGGCGGACGTGGTCGGCTCGCCGATGATCTCGGACCCGCTGCATCGCCTCGACTGCTGCGTGATCAGCGACGGCGGCGGGGCGGTGATCGTGGCGCGGCCCGAGGTGGCGAAGCGACTCAAGCGCCCGCCGGTCACGGTGCGCGGCGCCGGCGAGGCGGTGAAGCACCAGATGGGCGGCCAGGTGGATCTCACCTACACCGGCGCGCGCTGGTCGGGTCCGGCCGCCTTCGAGAGCGCGGGGGTGACCCCGGCCGACATCAAGTACGCCTCGATCTACGACAGCTTCACGATCACGGTGCTGATCACGCTCGAGGACCTGGGCTTCTGCCCCAAGGGGCAGGGCGGCCGCTTCGTCTCCGACGGCAACCTGATCGCGGGTGTCGGGAAGCTGCCCTTCAACACCGACGGCGGCGGCCTCTGCAACAACCACCCGGCCAACCGCGGCGGCATGACCAAGGTCATCGAAGCGGTGCGCCAGCTCCGCGGCGAGGCGCATCCGAAAGTGCAGGTGAAGAACTGCGACCTGGCGCTGGCTCACGGCACCGGTGGCTCCCTCGGCACGCGGCACGCCAGCGCGACCGTCATCCTGGAGGCGAAGTAGCCATGGCCGAGACCGCGCGGAAGATCCCGGCTCCGAACACGACCCCCGAGACCGCGCCCTTCTGGGCGGCGGCGGCCAAGGGCAAGCTGCTCGTGAAGACCTGCACCGCCTGCGGCCGCGCGCATCACTACCCGCGGCCGATCTGCCCGTTCTGCGGCAGCGACCGCACCGAGTGGAAGGACTCCGCGGGTCGCGGGGTCATCTACTCCTATAGCGTGATGCGGCGGGCGACGCCGCCCTATGTCCTCGCCTACGTGACGTTGGAGGAGGGCCCCA
>DATFUK010000076.1:0-2078 GCA_035260865.1 Candidatus Methylomirabilota bacterium
GGCGCGCGCGAGGGCGTGGTGGATCGGACCGAGCGCGAGATGATCCACAAGGTGTTCGAGCTGGAGGACACCCTCGTGCGCGAGGTCATGGTGCCGCGTCCGGACATGTTCTGCCTGGACGTGTCGATGCCGCCGGGGGAGATCCTGCCGGTGCTGCGCGAGCAGCTCCACTCCCGGGTGCCGGTCTTCGAGGAGACCATCGATCAGATCGTGGGGGTGCTCTACACCAAGGATCTGCTCCCGCACCTCGGCGGGCTGCCGCCCACCTTCGAGCTCCGCGCGCATCTCCATCCGCCCTACTTCGTGCCGGAGTCGAAGCGGGCCGACGCCCTGCTGCGCGAGTTCCAGGCCAAGAAGCTCCACCTCGCCATCGTGGTCGACGAGTACGGAGGCACCGCCGGCCTGGTCACCCTGGAGGATCTGCTCGAGGAGCTGGTCGGGGAGATCCGCGACGAGTACGACGAGGACGAGCGCCTGATCCAGTCCGTCGGCCCGCGCAGCTTCCGGGTCTCCGGGCGCCTCCCCATCCACGAGCTGAACGCGGCGACCGGACTCGAAATCTCCGACGAGGCCTTCGACACCGTGGGCGGATGGGTGCTCGACCTCTTCGGCCGGGTGCCCAACCGCGGCGAGAAGAAGGCGACCGAGGACGGGGTCCGCGTCTCGGTCGAGAAGGTGGAGCGGACCCGCGTGCTCGAGGTGCTCGTGGTCCTGCCCGAGCTCGCCCGGCCGGCGGAGGCCACGTGATCTACGTCTGGCTCATCGGGCTCTCCCTGCTGGTGACCGCCCTCTTCTCGGCGGCGGAGATGTCGTTCATCGCGGCCAACCGCCTCCGCCTGCGCCACATGGCGGAGGGCGGGCACCGGACCGCCATCCGCTACCTGGAGGCGTTCCGGAGCCCGGAGCGCCTCCTCTCCACCGCCATGATGGGCGTCACCATCGCCCACATCACCGCGTCGAGCGTGGCGACCTGGGCGCTCATCCCGGTGATGGGCGGCGGAGCGGCCTTCCTGGTCACCGCGGCCCTCACCCCGCTCATGCTCGTCTTCGGCGAGGTGATCCCGAAGGCGGTGGCCCGGGAGCGCGCGACCGGCCTGATCCTCATCCTGTTCCCGGTGGTCGAGGTGCTGGGCAAGGTCCTGGCCCCGCTCACCTGGGGCGCCAACGCCCTGGTGGGGCGCGCGCTCGCCCTGGTGGGCCGCGAGCCCACCGGCACCCGCCAGTTCGTCTCGCGCGAGGAGCTCAAGCTGCTGCTGCAGATGGAGCCGGAGGAGGCCGACGTCACGATCACCGAGGCCGAGATGATCGACAAGATCTTCGACCTAGGGGAGACCGCGGCGCGCGAGGTCATGGTCCCGCTGGTGGACGTGGCCACGCTGCCCGACAACGCCTCGCCCGCGGACGCGCTCCGTCTCATCCAGGAGCGGGGCTTCTCGCGTATCCCGGTCTTCACCGACCGCGTGTTCAACATCGTGGGCGTGGTCACCAGCATGGATCTCTTCAGCCAGGGGCTCCAGGCCCCGGACGTCCGCGCGCTGATGCGCCCCGCCACCTACGTCCCGGAGACCAAGCGCATCGACGAGCTGCTTCGCGAGATGCAGAAGAACCGCGTGCAGCTCGCGGTGGTGGTGGACGAGTACGGCGGGGCGGTGGGCATCGTCACGGTCGAGGACATCGTCGAGGAGATCGTGGGCGAGATCCGCGACGAGCACGACCGCACCCCCGACACGGTGGAGCGCCTGCCCGACGGCAGCTACCGGGTGGCGGGCCGCGCGGGCCTCGACGAGGTCAACGAGGCGCTGGACTGGGACCTGCCCAAGGGCGACTTCGAGACGGTGGCCGGCCTCGTGCTGGCCACGCTCCACCGCATCCCCCTGGTCGGCGAGGTCTTCCGGGTCGGGCGCTACGCCTTCACCGTCCTCGAGGCCGACAACCGCCGCGTCCTCACCGTCCGCATCACCCCCGCCCCCGCCAAGAAGGCCGCCCCCGACAAGCCCGAACCCTAGCGCTTGCGCGAATCACCGGAATCGCTAGACTAGACGCCGCGACGCCGCCGAGGCGAAGAAGGGCGCCGGGGC
>DATFUK010000077.1:0-4378 GCA_035260865.1 Candidatus Methylomirabilota bacterium
GAGGATGTTCAGCATCTCGACCGCGGTCGGCCCGCCGGTGGCCCCGGGAGAGAACGCGAGATCGAGCCGGCGGTACTTCGTCATCAGGGGCTCGAGCACGCGCGGGGCGTAGCCGGCGAGATCGGTCGCGCGCAGGAAACCGCCGGTTCGCCGCATCTCCTCGTCGATGGCCTGGGCGAGCGCGCCGCGATAGAACGCGTCCGGCCCGTCCTTGGCGATGAGGCGCAGGCTGCGCGCGAGGTCGGGCTGGCGCAGCACGTCGGCGGGGGCGAGCGAGGCCGGGCGGTGCACGTAGTGGCCCTCGCGCAGGTAGGTGCGCGCGGTCTCCGGGAAGACCGCGAGCTCGTCGCAGTGGGGCGCGAGGGAGAGGGTGACGTACCAGTCCACCTCGAAGCCCTTCTCGGCCAGCGCGATCGCGGGAGCCATGACGTCGGCCAGGTCCATCGTGCCGAAGCGCTCGAGCGCGAGGGTGAGCCCGGCCACCGAGCCCGGGATCGCCACCGACTTCGGGCCGAAGTTGTTGGCGTCACCCACCACGCGCCGCCACGGGAAGAGCGCCTGGGCCACCCCCTCCCCCAGCTCGTAGCAGCTCTCGTGGCAGGCCGCGGGGGCCTGCACGTTGAAGTCGAGCGCGACCGTCTCGCCGCGCTTGGCCAGGTGCACGAGCATGGTGCCGCCGCCCGCCACCGAGGACATGAAGGGCTCCACCACCGTCATCGCGAACGCGGTCGCGACCGCCGCGTCCACCGCGTTGCCGCCGCGGGCCAGGATGCCCGCGCCGACCTCGGCCCCGAGCGGGTGCTCGGCGGCCACGAGGGCGCGCGCGCTCGGGGTGTGCTTGGTCACGGAGAGCGTGGAGCGGATCATGGGGTCTCCTTCGCGAACTCGAACGGGTGGAGCCGGCAGGTCCACACCCCGGCGTCGTTGTGGATGAGGAAGCAGACGCGCACCCGCGGCCCCCGGTGCGCGGTCCAGAGGAAGACCCCCGCGTCCTCGGCCTCGCCGCATTCGTCGCAGACCCACGCGGTGCCGAACCGCTCCGGCTCCCGCTGCGCGGCCGCGTGGGCCTCCGCGGTCACGTAGAGCGGGGCGGCGGCGGGCATGAACGCGTTGATGTCGTCGAGGTACGGCAGCGCGGGCGGCCCCGGCCGGTCGCGCCAGTCGTCGAGCACCGTGAGGACCGGCAGCTCCTCATCCGTCGCGACGTACTGCTGGTCGTCCACCAGGGCGCCGCGGGTGACCCGGCAGCGCGAGAGAAAGACCCGCAGCTCGGGGAGCGCGACCTGCCCGCGGTAGAGCCGCGTCGCGAAGTCGCCGTCCTCTTCCGCGGCGAGGATGAAGTAGGGCGAGGCGGGGGGCTGCTCCAGGATGGGCCCCGACACCACGTAGAGGCGGCCGCCGCCGGGCCGGGACGCCGCCGCGCCGTGCCAGATGAAGGTGGCGCTCGCTCCCGGCTCGATCCACGTGAGGGCGGCACTCGGCATGGGCGTCGTCGAAAAGACGCCCAAGTGTAGCACGCAGCTAGTCGTTGACGTCGAGGGGCGAGACGCGGCGGAGCAGGTCCACCACGCCCTTGTCGTCGAAGAAGACGACCCAGCCGAGCGGGTACACCCAGGCTTCCTTCGCGGTGGTCCGGACGGCCTGCCAGTGCTGCTCGCCGAGCGAGGCCATCAGGGCCGAATCGATGGTCCGCTCGCGGGGCTCGCCCAGCAGGACCTTCACCTCGCCGGGGGTGCTGCCGGTGGTCACCTGGCGCCAGAAGCGGAACTCGCTGTAGCGCGAGGTGTTCTCGAGCTCCGGGTGCTCGCGGAGGTACTTGAAGACTTTCTCGTCCATCTGGTCTTGCCAGACGCGCTTCTCGTCGAAGTTGGGCGCCCGGCCGTTGACCGCGAACGACTGGGTGATGAAGAACTCCTCGGCGCTCGGCCCCTTGGTGGTCCGCTCGAGCACGGGCTCGGTGGCCGCGCAGGCGGTGGTCAGGAGCGCGGCGGCGGCCAGCCGGAAGGAGGTACGAGTCAGTCGGCTCATGCCAGTCCCCATTATATATACCCGGACCGCCAACCCCTCAAATCAGGGCGGACTCCAGCACGATCCCCCGATCGATGACCCGGGACGCCCGGCTCAGCAGGCCGGCCAGGGCCGGCTGGACCTCGGGCGACTCCGCGAGCTGGCGCAGCACGTCGATGAGCCGCCGCAGGGCGCGGATCAGGTCCCCCTCGTGCCCCCCGAAGGACTCTTCCACGATGCCGGACCAGTCGTCCTCGCCGGAGGCCCACCGGAAGACCGACGGCATGAAACCGGTGGAGATGGAGACCGGCATCGGCAGTCCGTGGCGCCGCTGGACCTCGAGGACGGTGTTGGCGACGGACTCCATCTCCTGCAGCTTGCGCTTGATCTTGGGCCGCTTCTTGAGGAAGAGCCGCGCCACCGCCGCGTCCCCGGAGCGCGACTCCTCGATGAGCCCCGAGCAGAGCGCGGCCGCCTCCGCGAGCGTGGTGTCGGCGAGGATGCCGCGGTCCACCACCTCGGCCACCAGCAGCTCGTTGTCGTGCCGGAGCCCCGCGATGAGCTGGCCCTTGGCCAGGAGCTTGGCGTCCTGCACCGCCGCGAAGCGCTCGAGCACCTCGACCACGCGCAGGAACTCCTGCCAGTACGCGTTGCGGAAGGCGTCGAGCATCTCCCGTTTCTGGGCGAGCTGGCGCTCCACCCCGTCGAGGCCCTTCCAGGCCTGCTCGCACCGGCTCTGCGAGCCCCATGGGCAGCGGTGGCACTCGATCGCGGCGAGGGCGCCCTCCGGGCCGTGGCTCTTCTCGCGCTCGATCATGTCGGGCACCGACAGGCGCGCCATCTGCTCGGTGAGCCCGCGGGTGCGGTGCTCCCAGTCGCGCGGCACGTGCAGGGGCGGCGTCTGCCAGAACACGCGCTTCACGTTGCCTTCCTTCATCTGCACGGTGCCGCCGTGGGCCAGCAGCACCTGGATGAGGTCGCGATGGCGCCGCCGGTCCACCCCCACGATGAGCCCGAGGCTGGCCCCGCTCTTCCGCCGCACCAGGGTGAGGCGCCCGGGCTCCGCGTCCGCGGCGGCGCGGCCCCGCCGCCCGCCCCGGCCGCGCGCCATCCGCGCCACCTCGACCTCGGAGCGGACCTCGCGGTAGCGGCCGATACGCGCGAAGTCGCCGCAGGGGGCGTCGAAGCCGCGGCCGTCGGCCATCGCCATCTCGAGACTCGCCACGTCGGTCTCGAGCGACTTGATGCGCTTCATGTTCTGGTACTGGCCGAAGGAAGACTCCACGATGCGCCGGATCGTCGCGAGGTCGTTGCCGGTCGAGAGCAGCAGCGCCACCGAGCCGTAGCCCAGCTTGAACTGGCTCGCGATGGGCTCGGGCGGCCCGTTCACCACCCGCTTCATGTCGTCGAGGCCGTCGCGCACGTCGAGGGCCATCACGCACTTGCCCTCCGGGTCGATGCCGCGCCGGCCCGCCCGCCCCGCCATCTGGGTCAGCTCGTTGTGGGTGAGGCTGCGGAAGCCCCGGTCGGTGCGCTTGGTCAGCGACTGCAGCATCACGCTCTTGGCCGGCATGTGGATGCCGAGCGACATCGTCTCGGTGGCGAAGACCACCTTGCAGAGACCGCGCTCGAAGAGCAGCTCGATGAAGCGCTTCACGGTGGGCAGGATGCCCGCGTGGTGGAGGCCCACCCCCATGCCGAGCGCCTGGAAGATGGTCTGGTTGAGCGGCGACTCCGCGATCGTCGGATTCTCGGTGACCTGCTCGCGGATCGCCTCGTCCACCTGGCGCTGCTGCTCGCGGGTGAGCAGCGGCTTGCCCTCCGCGAGGACCGTCTCCATGGCCCGCTCGCAGCCCGCGCGGCTGAAGATGAAGTAGATGGCGGGCAGCCAGCCGCGGCTCTCGAGCTCGTCGAGCATCACGGTGGGATCCACCACCCGGCGGGTGTACCAGCGCCCGCGGTCGTTGTAGCCGCCGTCGCGCTCCTCCCCGAGCAGGCGCACCTTGCCGTGGCGGACCGCGTCGTAGGTGTGGATCTCGCCGGAGAGGTCCGCCACGAGGTACTGCAGCGGCACCGGCCGGTGCGGATGGGTGATCGCCACGATGGGCCGGTGCACCAGGCTGATCCAGTCCGCGATCTCGTCCACGTTGCGCACGGTGGCGGACAGGGCGACGAGGGCCACGTCCTTCGGGCAGTTGACGATGATCTCCTCCCACACCGTCCCCCGCCCCTCGTCGCCCATGTAGTGGCACTCGTCGAGCACCACCGTGTCGAGGCCCTCGAGACCGCCCGAGTAGAACATGTTGCGCAGGATCTCGGTGGTCATCACCACCACCGGCGCGCGCGCGTTCACCTTGACGTCGCCGGTGAG
>DATFUK010000078.1:0-3245 GCA_035260865.1 Candidatus Methylomirabilota bacterium
GTTGGCGAGCGCGGCCTGGAACGCCTGCGCTGTCCCCTGGAAGCTCCCCTGGATGCTCGCGGGCAGTCCGAGCGCGCGGGTCGTCGCCTCGACCGCCGCGACGGCATGGCCGAGGGCCGCGCCGGGCGCCAGGTTGAACGACAGCGTCACCGCCGGGAACTGCCCCTGGCGCGAAACCACGAGCGGCGCCGTCGTGGGATACGCCTGGATCATGGTGTCGAGCGGCACCGCCACCGGCTGGCCACCGCTCGTTCCGGTGACGTAGATGTCCCGGAGGGCTCCCGCGCTCTGGCGGAACTCGGGCTTGACCTCGAGGACGACCCGGTACTGGTTGAGCTGAGTGAACATCGTGGACACCTGCCGCTGGCCGAAGGCGTCGTAGAGGGTGTTGTCGATCGCCTGAGGACTGATACCGAACCGCGAAGCGGTGCTGCGGTCGACCACCAGCGCGGTGCCGAGTCCCTGATCCTGCTGGTCGCTGCTGACGTCGGCCAGCTCCCGCCGCGCGCCCAGCGCGTCAACCAGCCGCGGGGCCCAGAGGTTGAGCTCGCGTCCATCCGGATCCTCGAGGCTGTACTGATACTGGGTGCGGCTCACCCGATCCTCGACGGTGAGGTCCTGGACCGGCTGCATGAAGAGCCGGATGCCGTCGACCCCGGCCAGCGCGGGCTGCAGGCGTCGGATCACCTCGATCGCGCTCACCCCGCGCCGGGCGAGCGGCTTCAGGTTGATGAGGATCCGCCCACTGTTGACGGTGACGTTGGTGCCATCCACCCCGATGAACGACGACAGGCTCTCGACGGCGGGATCCTTCAGGATCACTGCGGCCAGGGCCTGCTGCCGGCTGGCCATCGCCGGGAACGAGATCGTCTGCGACGCTTCCGAAATGCCCTGGATGGTGCCGGTGTCCTGCACCGGGAAGAACCCCTTCGGCACCACCACGTACAACATCACGGTGAGTCCGAGGGTCGCGACCGCCACCGCAAGCGTCGCGGGCTGGTGGCCGAGCACCCAGCGCAGGCTCGTACCGTAGGCCTCGATGATCCGGTCGAAGGCGCGCTCGGACCAGCGGTAGAGCCGGCCCTGCCGCTCGGGGGGCGTGTGGCGGAGCAGCCGGGCGCACATCATGGGGGTCAAGGTCAGCGACACCACCGCGGAGATGAGGATCGTGATGCCGAGGGTGACCGCGAACTCGCGGAACAGGCGACCCACCACGTCGGCCATGAAGAGCAGCGGGATGAGCACCGCGATCAGCGAGACCGTGAGGGAGATGATCGTGAAGCCGATCTGCTTGGCTCCCTTGAGCGCAGCCTGGAGGGGCGGATCGCCCGCCTCGATGTAGCGCGCGATGTTCTCGATCATGACGATGGCGTCGTCCACCACGAAGCCGGTGGCGATGGTCAGGGCCATCAGGGACAGGTTGTTGAGGCTGAACCCCAGGAGCACCATCGCGCCGAAGGTCCCGACGAGGGAGAGGGGCACCGCGACCGCCGGGATGAGGGTGGCCGGAACCGTTCGGAGGAAGAGGAAGATGACCAGCACGACCAGCGCCACCGACAGCATCAGCTCGAACTGGACATCCGCCACCGAGGCTCGGATCGTCGCGGTGCGGTCGGTGAGCACCGCCACGTCGACCGTCGCCGGCAAGGAGGCCCGTAGCTGCGGCAGCAGCCGCTGGATCCGGTCCACGACCGCGATCACGTTGGCGCCGGGCTGACGCTGGACGTTCAGGATGACCGCCGGCGTGCCGTTCATCCAGGCCGCCTGCCGCACGTTCTCGGCGTCGTCGATCACGTCGGCCACGTTGCCGAGCGTGACCGGGGCGTTGTTGCGGTACGCGACGATCAGCGGCTTGTAGTCCCGGCTCGTCAGGAGCTGGTCGTTGGCCCCGATGACCGAGGACTGCTGCGGCCCGTCGAAGCTGCCCTTGGCCTGGTTGACGTTGGCCGCCGCCACCGCGAGGCGGAGGTCCTCGAGGGTCAGGCCGTAGGCGGAGAGCGCGGCCGGGTTGGCCTGCACCCGCACCGCGGGCCGCTGCCCGCCGCTGATGCTGACGAGGCCGACCCCGGGGAGCTGAGCGATCTTCTGCGCGAGGCGCGTATCGGCCAGGTCCTCGACTTGGGGCAGCGGCAAGGTCGCCGAGGTCAGCCCGAGGGTCAGGATCGGCGTATCGGCCGGGTTCACCTTGCTGTACACGGGCGGGTTCGGGAGGTCGGGCGGCAAGAGCGTCAGCGCGGAGTTGATCGCGGCCTGCACCTCCTGCTCGGCCACGTCGAGACCGAGGCTCAGCGTGAACTGCAGCGTGATGACCGAGCTCCCGCTCGAGCTGGTCGACGTCATCTGGTTCAACCCGGGCATCTGGCCGAGGAAGCGCTCGAGCGGCGCGGTGACCGACGACGCCATCACGTCGGGGCTCGCCCCCGGATAGAGCGTGAAGACCTGGATGGTCGGGTAGTCCACCTGAGGCAAGGCGGAGACCGGCAACAGGCGATAGGCGAGGGCGCCCGCGAGCAGCAGCGCGGCCATCAGCAGGGTCGTCGCGACCGGCCGCAGGATGAACAGCCGCGACAGGTTCACGGGGCGTTCCGCAGCGCGATGGCCACTCCGTCGCGAAGGCGCTCGGCGCCGTCGACCACGACTTGCTCCCCGACCTGCAGCCCCTGCTCGATCGACACGTCGTCACCGTCCGTCACCCCGACGCCGACCTGGCGGACCCCGACCGTCCGGTCGGGCCGCACCACGTAGACGAACGATCCCCGCGGGCTCTGCTGGATGGCCGCGGTCGGGACCACCGTCGCGCCGCGCCGGGTCTCGATGAGGAGACGGGCATTGACGAACTGGCTGGGGAACAGCCGGTTGTCGGTGTTCGGGAACTGGGCCTTGAGGCGGACCGTGCCGGTGGTCGGATCCACCTGGTTGTCGATCGTGAGCAGCGCGCCGTCCGCGAGCCTTCTCCGCTGCTCCCGGTCATAGGCCTGCACCGGCAGCCGGACGCCGCGTCCGAGCTGCTCCAGCACCGTCGGGATGCTGTCCTCCGGAATCGTGAAGATCACGGTGATCGGCTGGAGCTGGGTGATGATGACCAGGCCGCCCGTATCGGCGGCGTGCACGATGTTGCCGGAGTCCACCAGACGGAGCCCCACCCGGCCCGCGATGGGCGAGGTGATACGACAGTAGACGAGCTGGACCTTCGTGGCGTCGATCTGGCCCTGATCGTTCTTGACCGTGCCCTCGAGCTGGTGGAC
>DATFUK010000079.1:0-5257 GCA_035260865.1 Candidatus Methylomirabilota bacterium
CTCCTCGCGGATGCCGCCGCGGCCGAGCTTGACGTTGCGGTGCGAGGCGTCTTTGCCCCGGAGCGCGCGGTCGATCTGGGCCTTCATCTCGCGCACCGCGCGCACGATGGCCGGGTCGAGCCCGGGCCGGTAAACGAACGGGCGCACCGCCTCGAAGAAGCGCGCGGCCACCGCCTCGTCGCCCGCGCAGGCGCGCGCCTTGATGAGCGCCTGGCGCTCCCACATCTCGGCGCGGTCCGCGAAGTAGGCGCGGTAGCCGTCCACCGAGAGGATCAGCGCGCCCGATCGCCCCTCCGGGCGCAGGCGCAGGTCCACCCGGAAGACGTGGCCCTCCTCGGTGACCGATTCGAGCGTGTCCACGATCGACCGGACCGCCTGGGCGAAGAACTCGCCGTTGGCGATGCGGCCCGACGCGCCGCCCGCCGTCTCCCCGTCGTCCCCGTAGACGAAGACCGGATCGATGTCCGAGGAATAGTTCAGCTCCTCGCCTCCGAGCTTGCCCATGCCGATGACCACGAGGCCGGTGGGCACCCCGTCGGGCCCGAGCGGCGCGCCGTAGAGCCGCTCCAGCCGCTCCCGCGCCCAGTCCCAGGCCGCGGCCAGGCACACGTCGGCCATGTGCGAGAGCTCCTCGGTGGTCACGGTCAGGTCGGCGTCGCCCAGGATGTCGCGGCAGCCGATGCGCAGGAGCTGGCGATACTTGAAGCGGCGGAGCGCGTTCAGCCGCGCCTCCGGCCGCTCGAAGGCCTTGAGGCTCGTGGCCAGGTCCTCGGCGAGCTCGTCCGCGAGCCATTGCCGCATCGTGCGCGGCTCGAGCAGCCAGGGCAGCAGCGTGGGGTACCGGCGCAGGGTGTCGGCCAGGAACTGGCTGGTGCCGCCCAGGCGCGCCAGCAGCGGGATGGCGCCGGGATGCGCGCTCAGCAGGCGGAGGAAGGCGGCGTGCTCGCCCTGGGAGCCCAGGCGCTCCAGGTTGTTCAGCGCCATGTCCGGATCGGGCGCGGCGGCCAGCTCGGCGAGCAGGCGGGGCAGCGCGGGCGCGAGCAGCTCGGCCTCGCGCGGGGTGAGAGTCAGCGCGTGCAGATTGCGGAGCGCGGCGGCGGGGTCGGCGAAGCCGAGCTTCTTGAGCCGCCGCAGCGCGGTGCGATCGTCGGGCGCGGCGGCCAGCAAGTCCTTCACGCGTTGTCGGCCGACTGGGGGAGTGCGGGGGCCATTTCTGGGCCCCCGCATATGGAGAGCCTGAAGAAGTAAGCGGTAGAGGGCGCCGGAACGTTTGACGGCACAGAAAACCCCCTCACCCTACCCTCTCCCCAAAGGGGAGAGGGAGGAGAGGGCGCTCAGATCGCGTCTTCGCCTTTTTCTCCGGTGCGGATCCGGATCGCTTCGCCCATCGAGAGGACGAAGACCTTGCCGTCGCCGATCGAGCCGGTCTTGGCGGACTGGCAGATGACCGACACCACCTTGTCCACCAGGCTGTCGGGCACCACGACCTCGACCTTCACCTTGGGCAGGAAGTCGATCGTGTACTCCGAGCCGCGGTAGAGCTCGGTGTGCCCCTTCTGGCGCCCGAAGCCGCGGACCTCGGTGACGGTCATGCCGACGACGCCCAGCTCGTTGAGCGCTTCCTTCACGTCGTCGAGCTTGAACGGCTTGATCACCGCCTCGATCTTCTTCATGCCGGGCCTCCGTGGCTAGCGGGCGCTACGCGCCCTCAGGGCTTTGCGGTAGAGAGTAACGTATTCCCGCGCCGATGCGTCCCAGGAGAAGTCCTCGGCCATCGCGTTGCGGACCAGCGCCTTCCAGAGTGCGGGCTGCCGGTACGTCGAGGCGGCCCGGCCCACCGCGGCGAGCAGCGCGTCCGGCGTGAAGGCGTCGAACACGAAGCCGGTGCCGGTCCGTCGGGCCGGGTCGAACTCGGTGACGGTGTCGGCGAGCCCGCCGGTGCGCCGCACGATGGGGGCGCCGCCGTAGCGCAGCGCGATGAGCTGGCCCAGCCCGCAGGGCTCGTAGCGCGAGGGCATGAGGAAGGCGTCGCTGCCCGCGTAGATGCGGCGGGAGAGCTCGTCGTCGTACCCGATGCGCACCGCCACCCGGCCCGGATGCGCGGCCGCGGCGGCGCGGAAGGCCTCCTCGAGCCGCGCGTCGCCCGAGCCCAGCACCACGAGCTGGCCGCCCTCCTCCAGGATGCCGGGCAGCGCGTCGAGCACGAGATCCATGCCCTTCTGCTCGGCGAGCCGGGCGATGATCCCGATCACCGGCCCCGCCCCGTCCTCGAGCCCGAGCTCGCGCCGCAGGGTCTCGCGACACACCACCTTCGGCTCCGGATCCTCCGCCGAGTAGGGATGGGCGATGGCGGGATCCTTCTGGGGATTCCACAGCTCGTGGTCGATGCCGTTGACCACCCCGTGGAGGTCCTGGCTGCGATCCTCCAGCACGCCCTCGAGCCCGGCGCCGAAGGCGGGGGTGCGGATCTCGCGGGCGTAGGTCCGGCTCACCGTGGTGAGCAGGTCGGAGAAGACCAGCCCGCCCTTCATGAAGTTGAGCTTGCCGTAGAACTCGAGCCCGGCCGGCGTGAAGAGATCCCAGCCAAGCCCGGTCATCGGCATGTCGTAGTGCCAGAACACGCCCTGGTAGGCCAGGTTGTGGATGGTGAACACGCTGGCGAGGCGGCCCAGCAGCGGGTGATCCCGGTAGAGCGTGCGCAGGTAGACGGGCAGGAGCCCGGCCTGCCAGTCGTTGGCGTGGATGACCTGCGGCTGCCAGCGGGTGCCGGGCTTCGCGGCGTCGAGCCGCGCCATGCCCTCGAGCGCGGCCCGGCAGAAGAAGACGAAGCGCTCGCAGTTGTCCCAGTAGTCGCCGTCGCTGGTGCCGTACAGGCTCTCGCGATCGTAGTAGTGCTCGTGCTCGAGCAGGTACACCGGGACTCCGGACGGGGCGCGCCCCTCGATCAGCGCCCCCTCGGCCTCCCGATCGCCCAGCGGGACCCGGATGTTCGGCACCACGAGCCGGGTCTCGCCCGCGTGGGCCTCCGCGCCGCGGTACTTGGGGAGCAGGATGCGCACGTCGTGCCCGAGCGCGGCGAGCGCCCGCGGCAGCGCGCCCGCCACGTCGGCGAGCCCCCCGGTCTTGGCGAACGGCGCGACCTCGGAGGCGACGAGCAGGATGCGAAGCCGGCTGGGCACCTAGGGCTCCTCTTCCAGGATCGGGTACACCAGCGCGGTGATGTGCGAGGAGATGCGCTTGAGGTTGGTCAGCACGTCGAGGTGGATCTCGGAAGTCTCGAGCGATTCGGCCAGCCCGCGCCGCAGCCGGGCCAGGTGCGAGTCGCGCAGCTCGCGCTCCCGCTGGCGCACCAGGGGCCGCATGTCGAGCACCTCCTGGGCGAGGCTCCGGTCGTTGGCCGCGAAGCCGGCGATCGCCCGCTCGAGGTTCTTCGAGACCAGGGAGTGGAACTCGATCAGCTCGGCCTCGCCCGCCTCCGAGAAGCGGCGGCCCTGGTAGAGCTTCTTGCGCGCGAGCTCCATCAGGTTCTTGTCGATGATGTCGCCGATGTTCTCGAGGTTGCCGATGAAGGAGATGAGGGCGATCTCCTTCTGGGCCATGTCCGCGCTCATGGTCTCCCGGCCGAGCCGCGCGATGAACAGCTTGATCTCGCGGTCGAGGTAGTCGAGCTGATCGTCACGCCGCTCCACGTCTTCCAGCAGCTCCTGGTTGTCGGTGCGCAGCACCACCATCGCGTCGCGCAGCATGTTCTGGGCGACGTCCCCCATGCGCAGGGCCTCCCGCGTCGCCTGCCCGACCGCGAGGGCCGGCTGGTCGAGGTAGCGGTCGTCGAGGTAGCGCGTGCGGTAGGGATTGTCGCCCCGCTCCTCCTCCGGCACCAGCGCGGTGATCACCCGGGCCGCCCACGGCGCGAACGGCAGGAAGAGCGCGCTGATCGCCACGTTGAAGAAGGTGTGGGCGTTGGCGATCTGGCGGGCCACGTCCCCCGCGGTCTGCGCGATGAGGCTCGTGAGTGGCCCGATGAACGGGAACACGAGCGCGACCCCCAGGACCTTGAACGCGATGTGGGCCACCGCCACCCGGCGCGCGTCGGAGGACGAGCGCAGGCTCGCGGCGAGCGCGGTGGCGCAGGTGCCGATGTTGGCGCCCAGCACCACCGGGATCGCGGCGCCGAGGGGCAGCAGCCCCTGGTGTCCGAGCGAGAGCGTGAGCCCGATGGTGGCCGCGGAGGAGGCCATGCTCGCGCTCAGCATCGCCCCGACCAGGAGGGCGAGGAACTGGTTGTCGGCCAGGGCGACCAGCACCTGGCGGGTGAGCTCGTTCTCGGTGAGGGGGGCGAGGCCGTCGTTCATCACCTTCATGCCGAGGAAGATGAACCCGAAGCCCAGGATCACCTGGCCCAGGCTCTTCACGAGGCCCCGGCGCGCGAAGAAGGTCATCGCGAAGCCGGCCCCGACCAGGAGCAGCGAGAGCTCCTGGACCTTGAAGGCGAGCAGCTGCACGGTGACGGTGGTGCCGATGTCCGCGCCCAGGATCACCCCGAGCGACTGGCGAAACGTGACGAGCCCCGCCGAGACGAACCCGATCAGCATCAGGGTGGTGGCCGACGAGGACTGGATGATCGAGGTCACCAGCGCGCCCGAGGCCACCGCGGCCAGCCGGGTGCGGGTCATGCTGGTGAGCAGGTGGCGCAGGTGGCCGCCCGCCGCGCGCTGCAGGCCTTCCCCGATGAGCTGCATGCCGTAGAGCAGCAGGGCGAGGCCGCCGAAGAGGGCCAGCAGCGTCATGTCAGCCGTGGCATGTCAGGGATGAAACGCGGCGGTAGCCGCGGCGTCGATGACGCGCAGGTGGCCGGTCTCGTTCACCGAGACCACCCGCGGCGGGGCGACCTCGGAGAGCGAGCAGTTGTTGACCGCGATCCGCCAGATCGAGGACAGCGGCAGCCCGAGCCAGTGGGCGAGCAGCGCGCTGATCACCCCGCCATGCGAGACGATCAGGACGTCGTCGCCGTTCGGATGCGCGGCGGCGATGTGCTCGACCACCCGGACCACGCGCGCCTGGACGTCGGCCAGCGGCTCGCCCCCCGGCGGCAGGCACTCCACGGGGTCGCGCACCCATCGGGCATAGGGGTCGCCGGGCTGGGTCTGGATCTCCTCGACCGTGCAGCCCTCCCAGTCGCCCAGCGACAGCTCGCGCAGGTCGTCCACCACGGTCAGCGGCAGGTCGAGGCCGGCGAGCGCGACCCGCGCGGTATGGC
>DATFUK010000080.1:0-3417 GCA_035260865.1 Candidatus Methylomirabilota bacterium
CCGGTGGCGTACGGGTGCCGGTCGGCGGGGATGAGGTTGCGCCGGCGTAGCGCGACCGGATCCATGCCGAGCTCGCGGGCCAGCGCGTCCATGGCCCGCTCGATGAGCGCGGTCCCGTACGGGCGCCCGGCCCCGCGGTAGGCGCCCGCCGGCGTGGTGCACGTCATCACGCCGCGGAAGCGCAGGTCGAGCGCGGGGATCACGTAGGAGCCCACCGAGTGGATCATCGCGTTCTGGAGCAGGTTGAGGCCGGAGATGGTGTAGGCGCCCATCTCGTGGAGGAAGTCGTCGCGCAGCCCGAGCAGGCGCCCCTCCCGGGTGGCCGCGATCTCCACGTCGTGCACCTGGTCGCGCTCCACGCAGGCCACCAGGGTGTGCTCGCGCCGCGTCTCGATCCACTTCACCGGCCGGCCGAGCTGCCGGGCCAGCTCCGCCACCGCGATGTACTCGGGGTAGTACATGCCCTTGGTGCCGAACCCGCCGCCCACGTCGGGCGGGGCGATCACCCGCACGTGCTCCTCGGGCAGGCCGAGCTGATCCGCGAGCACCCCGCGATGGCGGTGGACCATCTGCACCGCGCCCCACACGGTGAGCCGCGCGTCTTTCCACTGGGCGACCAGGGAGCGCGGCTCGAGCGGATGCGCGCCGCCGCGGGCGAGGCGGACGCGCGCGCGCACGATCACCGGGGCGCCGCGCAGGGCCGCGTCGACGTCGCCGACGCGCTGCCGCCACTCGGCGACCAGGTTGCTGCCGACCTCCTCGTGCAGGATCGGCGCGCCGGGGGCCAGCGCGGCCTCCACGTCCACCACCGCGGGCAGCGGGTCGTACTCCACGCGGATCAGGTCGAGCGCGTCCCAGGCGCGATACACGTCGTCCGCGATCACCACCGCCACCGGCTCGCCCACGAAGCGCACGCGGTCGCGCGCCAGCGGCATGATCTTGCAAGGCACCGGCAGCGCCGGATGCGGCGCGTAGATCGGCATCGGCGCGCCCGCGGACCCCAGGTCCGCGGCCACGTAGACGCCCACCACGCCGGGCGACCGGCGCGCCGCCGCCACGTCGATCGCGCGGATGCGCGCGTGGGCGTGGGGCGAGCGCAGCATCGCCGCGTGCAGGCACCCCGGCACGCGCAGATCGTCCACGAACTCCCCCGCCCCGGTGATCAGCCGCGGGTCCTCCCGCCTCCTCACCGCGCCAGCATGCTCAGCCATAAACCTCCAATGGGGTCAGGTCTTGAATTACGACATTTCGAGCAGCGCGTGACCCACCCGCCAGTCGGAGAATGTCGTAATTCAAGACCTGACCCCGGTCTAGGTGTCCACGGGGAGGCGAGCGCGCCAGTCGAGGGTGCGCGAGATGAGGGGGCGCAGGGCCAGGATCACGAGGACGAGGCCGATCGCGAGCAGGACGAGCGAGATGGGCCGGGTGACGAAGATCGTGTAGTTGCCGGCCGACATGGCGAGCGACTGGCGGAGCGAGAGCTCCATCATCGGCGCGAGCACCAGCCCCAGCACGATCGGCGCGGTTTCGAAGTCGAGCTTGCGCAGCACGTAGCCCACCACGCCCATCGCCAGCATGATCCACACGTCCACCGCGCTGCTGTTGACCGCGTACACGCCGAGGATCGAGCAGACGAGCACGATCGGGTACAGGATCGGGTACGGCACCCGCAGCAGGTTCACGAAGAGACCGACCAGCGGCAGGTTGAGGATCAGCAAGATCACGTTGCCCACGTACATCGAGGCGATGAAGCCCCAGAAGAGCCGCGGGTCCTGCTGGATCAGCAGCGGCCCCGGCGTCACCCCGTGCACCATCATGGCGGCCAGCAGCAGCGCGGCCACCGGCACGCCGGGCACGCCCAGCGCCAGCATCGGCACGAAGGCCCCCGAGGTCGCCGCGTTGTTCGCGGATTCCGGGCCCGCCACGCCGGCCACCGCCCCCTTGCCGAACTCCTCCGGGCGCTTCGAGATCTTGCGCTCGATCGCGTAGGACACGAACGTGGAGATGACGTGCGCGGAGCCCGGGATGATGCCGATCAGGAAGCCGATACCGGTGCCGCGCCAGATCGGCATGTGGGCCTCGCGCCATTCCTGGCGCGACGGCAGCAGGTCGCGCAGCCGGGGGCGGATCACCGCGGGCGGATTCTCCTGCCCCGCGGTCAGCAGGATCTCGGCGAGCCCGAAGAGCCCGACCGCGACCGGCACCACCCCGATGCCGTCGGCGAGCTCGGTCACGCCGTAGGCGAAGCGGAAGTAGCCGCTCATCTGGTCGATGCCGATCATGCCGAGCAGGAGGCCGAGCGCGGCCATCGCCAGGCCCTTCAGCATCGAGCCGGTGTTCATGTAGGCCAGCACCAGCAGGCCCAGGAGCAGGAGCGAGAAGTACTCGGGCGGTCCGAAGCGGAGCGCGAAGGCGGCCAGTGGCGGCGCCAGGAACATGAGCGCGACCACGCTCACGGTGCCCGCCACGTAGGAGCCGACCGCGGCGATGGTCAGCGCCGGGCCGGCGCGGCCCTTGCGCGCCATCGCGTAGCCGTCGATGCACGTCATCACCGACGCGGCCTCGCCGGGGATGCGCATCAGGATCGACGTGGTCGAGCCGCCGTACATGGCCCCGTAGTAGATCCCGGCCAGCATGACGAGCGCCCGGGTCGCGTCGAGGCCGTAGGTCGCGGGGAGGAGCAGGCTGATGCCCGCGAGCGGCCCCACGCCCGGCAGCACGCCCACCAGGGTCCCGACCAGGCAGCCGATGAACCCGTACCAGAGGACGCCCGGGGCGAGCGCGACCGAGAAGCCCAGCCCGAGATTCTGGAACGTCTCGAGCACCGGTCAGATCCCGAAGGGCCCGCGCGGCAGCGGCACGCGCAGCAGGGTGTCGAAGACGAAGAACGAGCCCCACGCCATCACGGCCGTGAGCGCGAGGGAGAGCGCCCAGCCCTTGCGCTCGACGACCAGCAGCAGGAACGCCACCACCAGGGCCATCGTGATCCGGTAGCCGAGCCGCTCGAGCCCTCCCGCGGCGAACGCGCAGGCCGCGAAGATCGCGACCGCGTGGCGCCACTCCGGCCAGCCCACCTCGGCCGGGCGGCGCGCGCGCCCGCCCATCGCGGCGACCGCCACCCCGAAGAGGACGAGGAGCGACGCGAGGAGCACCGGCATGTAGGCCGGCCCGGGGCGGTGAAACGAGCCGAGCGGGAAGGCGCGGCTCTCCCACATGGTGAGGAGCCCGAACAGCACGAGCGCCACCCCGGCGATGCGGTCGACGGTCACGGGGCGGCCGGAGCTACTCGACCTTGCCGATCTGCTTCACCACCTCGGCGAGCCGCGCCGCGTCCTTGGCCCACCACGCGTTGAACTCGTCGGCGTCCAGGTAGGCCACCGGCGTCTCGAGCTTGGCGTGCGAGGTGACCACCTCGGG
>DATFUK010000081.1:0-2129 GCA_035260865.1 Candidatus Methylomirabilota bacterium
GGCTTCAAGATCATCGGGACCTTTCGATAGGTGTATTTCGGCCCCCGGTGGTCGAGCACGTCGCTGGTCAGGCCCTGGAGCACGATCTCGAGGATCTCCCGGTAGATCTCCTCGGTCTCCAGGTGGTGGAGGTCGAAGAAGGCCATCTCGTAGGGCACGATCCCCCGCCCCACCCCGAAGTCGAACCGGCCCCGGGAGAGCTGATCGAGCATGCACACCTCCTCGATGAGCCGGAGCGGGTCGTAGAGCGGCAGGCAGTACACGCACGGCCCGAGCCGGATGCGCCGGGTGCGCTGGGTGGCCGCGGCCAGGAAGATCCCGGGCACCGGAGCCAGGCCGAGCGGCGTCGCGTGGTGCTCGGCCAGGTGGTACGAATAGAACCCCGCCGCGTCGTACTTCTCGAGCAGGCGGAGGCGGTGCTCGTAGAAGTCGGCCACCGGCACGTCCCGGCGGTCCAGGTGGTCGAAGATGCCCAGGTCCATATACCCTCCCGGCGCCCACAGGGGCCAGCCTGGCCCGTCTGGTGGCGGGACCGGCAGGTAGGGTACCATGGGGCCGTTTCTCAGAAGGACCCCCGGGCGGGGCGGGAGAGGAGCCAGCGCGATGGCCTATGACCTGATGATCAAGAACGGATGGGTGGTGGACGGATCCGGCCTGCCGCGTTACCGCGGAGACGTGGGCGTGAAGGGCGGGAAGATCGTCGCCATCGGCCGGCTCCGCGAGAGCGCCCGAGAGGTCATCGACGCGGAGGGCAGGGTCGTCGCGCCGGGGTTCGTGGACGGGCACACCCACATGGACGCCCAGATCTTCTGGGATCCGCTCGGGACGTCGTCCTGCTGGCACGGCATCACCAGCGTGGTCATGGGCAACTGCGGCTTCACGCTGGCGCCGTGCGCGGACAAGGACAAGCAGCTCGTCATGCGCAACCTCGAGCGCGCCGAGGACATCTCGGCCGACGCGATGAACGTCGGCATCGAGTGGTCGTGGACGACCTACCGCGAGTACCTCGACACTCTCGAGCGCCTGCCCAAGGGCATCAACTACTCGGGCTACATCGGCCACTCCGCGCTGCGCACCTACGTGATGGGTGAGCGCGCGTTCGACGGGCCCGCGACCGAGACCGACCTGGCCGCGATGGAGCGCGAGCTGCGCAACGCGCTGATGGCGGGCGCGATCGGCTTCACCACGTCGCGGTCGCCCAGCCACGAGACGCCCGGTGGCAAGCCGGTGGCGAGCCGCATGGCCGCCTGGAGCGAAGTGCAGCGGCTGGTCGGCGCGATGGGCGAGCTGAACGCGGGCATCTTCGAGCTGGCCGGCGAGGGCGTGGATCGCAAGGTGGGCCACCCCGACCTGCCCGACTACCACAAGCGCCTCAAGGCTCTGGCCGTCGAGACCGGCCGGCCGATCACCTTCGGCCTCTTCACCCGCAGGGACGCTCCCGACATGTGGCGTCACTACGTGCGGCTGATCGAGGAGACCAACGCGGCGGGCGGGCGCATGTTCGCCCAGGTGCACAGCCGCGCGCTCAGCGTGGTGCTCTCGTTCAAGACCCAGCTCCCGTTCGACCGGCTGCCGGTGTGGAAGGAGCTGCGCGCGCTGCCGCTCGGCGAGCAGCAGACCCGGCTGCGCGACCCCGAGCTGCGCAAGAAGCTGGTCGAGGCCGCGCGCGAGCGGGACACTCGCAAGGCGCTCGGCACCGAGGCCCGGCCGGCCGCCTACGAGTGGCTCTTCGTGATGGACTCGGTGGACCCGCCGCACCGGTCGGTGGCCGAGATCGCGCGCGAGCGCGGCGTGGATCCGGTCGAGGCGATGATCGATCTCGCGCTCGAGAAGGACATGGACCGCTTCTTCTTCAATCCGATCGCGAACGAGAACCAGGAGCTCGCGATCGAGCTGATCAAGCACCCGCAGGCGGTGGTGACCTTCTCCGACTCGGGGGCCCACGTCTCCCAGCTCATGGACTCATCGCTGCAGACCTACCTGCTGAGCCACTGGGTGCGCACCAAGCAGGCGCTCACCCTCGAGCAGGCGGTGCGGATGCTATCGTTCGTGCCGGCCAGCTACTGGGGCTTCACGGATCGCGGCCTGATCCGCGAGGGCATGGCCGCCGACTTGGTGGTCTTCGATCC
>DATFUK010000082.1:0-8497 GCA_035260865.1 Candidatus Methylomirabilota bacterium
ACACCGTCTCCACTCTCGCCGCGACTTCTTCCTCTCGGGCCGCACAGGCTCGCAGTCCTTTCGCGGCCTCCGGGTCCGGACACGCGGCCGCCCAGGCCTGGTATCGGTGGGCCGCGGCGCGCTCGAGATGCGCCATGAGCCGCGGCTGAACCGCGGGCGGCAACGCCTGGACCAGTGGCCGGAGCTGGTCGCCCAGGTCCGGAAGCTTCTTAGCTGTCGGGTCTGCCATACGCGCGCTCGACCCAGTACACCGCGGCCACTCCCGTTCCATCGCTATTTCGGGCGGCCTCCATCCCGAGGTACCCCTCGTAGGTCGACGCGCGGTCCACCAGGTGCCGGAACATCTCGGCGTGATCGACGGCGGCGTTGATGGAGGTGAACACGACCGTGTAGTACGGGGCCGCCGGGGTTTTCGAGATGTAGGGCATAGCTCGCCGACTATAGCGTCGGGACCAGTAGGTGGCAAGCCGCCAGCGCGATACCTGTCGATTACGCCCGCCGGCGCAGCAACCCGGCGAGCCCGGAAGGCAGCAGCACCACCACCGCGATCAGCACCAGCCCCAGGCTCAGCATGTAGACGTAGCGGAACTGCAGCAGCAGAGTCTCGGAGAGGATTCCCAGGAAGACCGCGCCCAGGATCGGGCCGATGACGGTGGTCGCGCCGCCGAGCAGGGCCATGATCACGGTCTGAAACGACACGAGCGGATTGAAGACCTGAGGGTCGAGATAGGTCCAGCGCGGGGCCATCGCGCCGCCCACCGCGCCCATGACGGCGGCGCTCAGGGCGAAGACGGTGATCTTGATGCGCGTGGTGTCGATGCCGAGCGTCTCCGCGCGCTCCTCGTCCGCGCCGATGCCGACGAGCGCGATGCCCCAGCGGCCGCGCGGCAGCCACACCGCGATCGCCACCGCGACCGCGGCCACCCCGAGCACCGTGTAGTAGAGCGTCACCGCGTCGGGAGGGCTGAGGAGCAGGCGCCCGACGGTCCCGGTGACGCCGGTCTCGTACCAGATCAGCGTGTGCTTGGCCAGCTCGGCGAGGCCGAAGGTGAAGACCGCGAAGTAGGGGCCGCGCAGCCGCAGCGCGAGCGTGCCCACCAGCAGCGCCATGGCGGCGGCGACCGCGGCGGCGGCCAGGACGGGCAGCGGCCACGGCAGGCGCGCCATGACCACCGCGGTGGTGTAGGCGCCGGCGCCGAAGAAGGCGCCGGTGGCGAGCGAGAGGTAGCGGGTGGGGCCCGAGAAGAAGGCCCAGGCCACCGCGAGCGCCACGTCGGCCAGGATGGCCAGCGTGAGCGAGCGGTAGTAGGTGGGCAGCACGTGCGGCGTGACGAGCAGCGCCGCGCCGAGGACGGCGGCGGCGATCCTAGCGGCCAAAGAGGCCGGAGGGCTTGAGGATCAGGATCAGCGAGAGCACCGCGTAGGACGAGATCAGCCGGATGTCGGACGAGGCGAGGTAGACGCCGGCGGTCTCCACGAGGCCCAGCAGCAGGCCGGCCATCAGGCAGCCCACCATGTTGCCGAGCCCGCCGAGGATGACGACGACCAGCGCGGTCACGGTGTAGGGCAGGCCCATGAAGGGCGTCAGCTCGAACAGCATGCTGACGAGCGAGCCGGTGACCGCGGACATCGCGAGGCCCGCCCCGAAGCAGAGACCGTGGATGCGCGAGGTCTGGATGCCGACGAGCTGCGCGCCCTCCGGCTCCTGCATGAGGGCGCGCACCGCCTTGCCGGTCAGGCTGTAGCGCAGATAGACGTAGAACGCCACCCCGAGGGCGAGCGCGATCGCCGCCGCGAGCACCCGGTTGGCCGGGAACACGGTGCCGAGCCACCGCAGCGGGATCGCCAGGTAGCTGTAGCCCTTGAGGTCCGCGCTCCAGATCAGCAGCGCCGCGTTCTGGAGCACGAACATGAGGCCGAACGAGAGCAGCAACGAGCGCGATTCGAGGCTCTCCGCCGCCTCGCCGGCCAGCAGCGGTGCGTAGAGCAGCCGGTGCAGCACGAGCCCGACCGCGAAGGCCGTCGGGCCCGTGATCAGCAGGGTCAGCAGCGGGTTGACGCCCCAGCCGGTGTGCAGCGAGAACGTGACGTAGGCGCCCAGCATGAGGAACTCGCCGTGCGCCACGTTCAGCACCCGCATGAGGCCGTACTGGAGGTTGAGGCCGAGGGCGACGAGGGCGTAGATGCCCCCCGTCGTGAACCCCCCGATCACGACGTCCAGCAGGAGCGTCGGCGAGAGCGTCACGCCCAGGCCGGCTTCGGCACCACCGCGGCTCCAGTCGCCGCCGCCTTCGGCCACACCAGCTCGAACTCGTTCTTCTGCCACTGCCCGATGATGCCCGGGGTGGCCACGTTCTCGCCCTTGGCGAACTTGATGGGGCCGGCCACCGTCTGGAACTCGGTGGCGTCGAGCATCGCCTTGATCTTCGGCCGGTCGAGGCCGGCCTCGCCCACACAGCGCTCCAGGATCTGCAGCGACGCGTACGCGAAGGCGCTCGCCCAGCGGTCCGGCTCCTTCTGATGCTTCTTCACGTGGGCGTCGAAGTACTCCTTGGCCCCCGCGTACTTCACCTTGGGGTTCCAGCCCGCGATGCCCATCACGCCCTCCGCGCCCTTGAAGCGGTCGCGGTAGAACGGGAACGCGGTGCCCACCCCGGTGAAGAACACCGCCGGGTTCCAGTCCACCTCCTTGGCCTGGCTGGTGACCAGGATGTTGTCGGGCGGGTAGGTGAGCCCCACGAAGGCGTCGGCCCCCGCGTCCTTGAAGCCCTTGAGCACCGGGGAGAGATCCTTGGCGCCGAGGGGATAGCTCTTGGTGTCCACCACGTCGAGGCCGGCCGCCTTGAACGCGGGGCCGGTGGCCGCGTTCAGCTCGATGCCGAACAGATCGTTGACGTAGGCCACCGCGACCTTCTTGATCTTGCCCTGATCGCGCGCGTCCTTGAGCATGGCGGCCACCGCCTGCATCTGCGGGGCGGGCTGCACCAGCATCGTGTAGAAGTACGGCAGGGCCAGCTCCTTGAACTTCCCGGAGATGGCGGTGGGGCCGATCATCGGGTAGCCGTACTTGCCGGCCACCGGGGCGATCGCGAAGTTCATCGCGGAGCCCCACGGGGGCAGCAGCAGATCCACCTTGTCGTCGGTGGCCAGCTTCTCGTAGAACCGCACCGCGGTCTCGATCTCGCTGCGGTCGTCGATGGAGACGAACTCGATCATCCGGCGCCCCTCGCCCTTGACCGCGAGGCCGCCCTGGGCGTTGACCTGGTCCTGCCACAGCGTGTAGTTCGGAGCCTGGGTGATGCCGGCGCCCACCGCGTAGGGCCCGGTCGCCGACATGGTGTAGCCGATGCGGATCGGCTTGGCCTGCGCGCGGGCGCGCGTCCGCAGGAGGGGAACCGTGGCCGCGCTCACCGCCGCCGCCTTGAGGAATTGCCGTCTGCGCATGCTCATGATCATGGCCTCCTTGCCAGTGGGGATGCTTCGCCGAGATACGCCTCGAGGACCCGGGCATCGCGCGAGACCGCCGCGGGCGCGCCCTCGCAGATGACCTCTCCGTGGTGGAGCACGATCAGCCGCTCCGCCGTCTCCATGATGGCCTTCATCACGTGCTCCACCCAGAACAATCCCACCCCGCGCTCGTCGCGGATGTTTCGCAAGATCGCGGTCGCCCGCGCACCCTCGGTGGGCGTGAGCCCGGCCAGCAGCTCGTCGAGCAGGATGATACGGGGCCGGAGCGCGAGCGCCATCGCCAGCTCGAGCAGCTTGCGCCGGGCCCCGGTGAGCCGCCGCGCGGGCACCGCCGCGTGCTCGTCCATCTCGACGAGGGCCAGCAGCTCGGCGGGCGTCCCGCCCGGCCGCTCGCTCCAGAGCGCGGCCGCCGCCACGTTCTCGGCGGCGGTCAGGTCGAGGAACGGCCGCGGCGTCTGGAACGTGCGCCCGAGCCCGAGCCGCGCGATCCGGTACGCGGGCAGCGCGCTGATCCGGTGCTCGCCCAGCCGGATGGACCCTGCGGAGGGCCGGAGCAGCCCGCTGATCAGGTTGAACAGCGTGGTCTTGCCGGCCCCGTTGGGGCCGATCAGGGCCACGATCTCGCCCTCGGCCACCGCGAAGTCGACCCGCGTCAGGACGCGGAGGCCCCCGAAGCTCCGGGCGACGGCGGTGCCTTCGAGGATCATCCGCCCTGCGCCTGCAGCAGCAGGGAGCCCCCCACGATCATGGCGATCGCGAGCAGGCGTATCCACGTGAACGGCTCCTGGAGCGCCACAAAGCCGACGAGCAGGACGAGCACGGTGGAGGTGCCGCCGATGAAGAACGATGACGTCGCCTTCAGCCCCCGGTCGTAGGCGAGGAGCGCGAAGATGTCCACCCCAGCCGCGGCGGTGCCGGCCAGGGCCATGAGCCAGAGCGCCTCGCGGGTGAAGACGATCTCGTGTCCGCTGGCCCGCGTGATCAGGATGACGACCGCGTTGACCAGGAGGGCGCCGCTGGTGATGACGAGCGCGCCGAGAGCCGGGGTGATCTTGGTGGAGGCGAGCTTCAAGCAGATCGTCCACGTGGCGGCCGAGACGCCGGCGAGGATCGCGAAGAGAACCGCCCGGCTCACGCGGCGTGGACCGGCGGGAGCGCGAGCGGCCGGGGACGGGCGATCGGCGAGCCTGGGGCGCCCATGGGCGCTTCACCTGACCACACGGCGCGGGCGGCTGTCAATACGCGGAGGCCTCCGCGAGGCCCTTGGCCCTGTGGTGGGCGCGCCACATCAGGATCAGCGCCAGCCCGCGCCACAGGATGTGAACCAGGAGCGCCCGGTGCAGGTTGTGGCCGATCGGGAAGTTGAGGAAGGCGAACAGGTTGATGAGCAGAGCCAGCGCCTGGTAGACCGTCAGCACGATGACCGGAGCCAGGCCGGGCCGCAGGACCAGCCAGGCGACGCCGATGAGCAGGATCGCGATGTCCACGAGATCCACGGTCAGCGCGCCGATGACGACCAGGCCGACCGCGATCCAGAGCAGGTGCCCGGCCTGCACCGCGGCGGCGGCCAGGTAGTCGGGCGAGCGATCCGGCAGCAGCGCGCGGGCTCCCCACCAGACCAGGCCGGTCAGGGCCAGGGGAATCAGGAGGTGCATGCCGGAGTACACGCCGACGGCGATCGCGACCACCGCCGCCCCGATCGCGGAGGCCTTCATGGGGCGCGGTGCAGGGCGAGCAGGAGAAAGGCGACGCCGGCTACCGCGCTACGGACCGCGTGCAGGCGGCCCCAGCGCGCGAGGAGCGTTGCGGCCTCCGGGGAGTGGCGGTCGAGCCCGGCGTCGAGCAGACGCTTGTTGGTCGGAAGGATCACGATCAGCGTGAAAGGAATCGCGGACCCGAGCAGGAGGCCGGCGATGAGCACCGAGGTGGCGCTGCCCTGCGTCCAGGCGGCCACCGCCGCGAGGCAGCCCACGACCGCGAGCGATGCCTGCATCACTGCGCCCCGCCGGTAGCTCGGCCCGAACTCGGCGATGGCCAGGGCCGGTCCGCACTCGAGGCGCGCGGGATGCTCGACCAGGGTGACGTAAAGGGCGGCCCCGGCGAAGAGCCCGGTGGAGAGCAGGGCGACGAGCTCGAGGGTCATCGGGCGCTCAGTAGCGCAGGTCGGCGACCACCGCGTAGTGGTCGGACGCGACGACGCCGTCGATGGGCTCGGCCCCCGCGATCGCGCAGCCGACGACGTGCCCGGCGCCGCCGCGGCGGGGCCGGCCGACCAGGATGTAGTCGATGCGCTTGTCCGGGAGCAGCGCCGGCGCGGCCCAGGGATTGTGGCGTGTCCACGTGTGCCCGCTCCCGTTCCCGGCCATCTCCCACGCGTCGAAGAGGGCGAACCCCGGCGCCGCGGTGTCGGCGCGTCCGGTGAGCGTCCGGAGCTCGTCGGAATCGGGCGGCGCGTTGAAATCTCCGCAGATGACGGGCGGAAACGCCGGCCCCGCGACTTCGAGAGCGAACGAGACGAGGTGCCGGACCGAGGCCTGCCGCACCGCGCTGGCGTGTGGCGGCCAGTCGAGAGCCACCGAGAAGGCGGAGAGCGTCCCGCGCGGCCCGGCGATGCGCCCGAAGAGAGCGGATCCACCCCACCGGTCCGGCGCGGCGGCCGGGAACTCACGATACTCGTGGTGCTCGATCGGCCACCGGGACAGGAGGCCGGACCCGGTGCCCCAGTCCTCGGCGAGGAAGGTTCCGCCCCCGTAAGCTCCATGGTATCCGAGGGCTTTGGCGAGCCGCGCCGCCTGGTCCTGGCCTCCGCGATCGCACCAGGCCTCCTGCAGCGCGACGACGTCGGGCTCGAGGGCCTTGAGGGTTCCGATCAGCGCGGCTTCCCGCTCCTGCCATGGCCCGAAGCGGCCCCAGACGTTCCAGGTGAGCACGCGAACCTTCGTGGAGATGAGTGCACCGTCGGGATGGGGGAAGGACGCGGCGCCGGTCATGTGGGTTCGCGGCGGGACGGCTGCGCGTCGATCTTCCGCTGGATGAACCAGCAGAACCAGCCCGCGTACTTGCCCTGCAGCTCCTTCTTCATCCAGTCCTTCCCGGTCACGGTGCCGCGACAGTCGGCGCTCCCGCACCGGCACTCCATCTCGTGGTCGCCATCGTCGGTGGTGGCCCAGTCGATGGTGAGCTCGTCGCCGGCCGCGATGTCCCGCATCGCGACCAGCACGATCTGCCCCTGGATGGCCAGGTTGGGATCGCAGGAATGGTTGGTATAGAGCATGGAGCCGTCGCGCTCGGCCTGGGTCGCAGGCGCCACGAAGAGGCCTTCCGAGATCTGGATCTCGGCCGAGCCCAGCGCCGGCTCGAGGGCGGCCCAGGCTTCCGCGGTCAGGACGTGGCCGCCCTTGGCCGCGACGATCTCGCCGCGCGCGATCGCCCGCTTCGCGAAGAGGCCCTTGCCGTGGATCGGGCTCGACCGCACCTCCGTCTTCGGCGAACGAAAGGTGAGGTCCGTCACCTCAGCCGCGGGCGAACGGATCGTCGAGGATGAAGCGCCAGGTCCCGTCGGGCTGCCGCCGGACCACCTCGAGGGCCTTGCCGCTGGACTCGACCGGCTGGCCGTCGGCCCGCTTCCCCGACATGTGCCAGTCGTTGTACACCATCGCGAGATCGCTACCGGACGGGACGACCTTCACGATCTCGCTGCGCATCCGGGCCGAGACCGCCATCAGGCGCCCCAGGACCTCGCGGATCTCGGCGTGGCCCCGGGCCAGGCTGCCGTCTCGCCGGACCAGGCTGCACGCGGGCTCGTAGAGCGACACCAGCGCGTCCAGATCGCCCGCGTTGACGTGCTCCACGAAGAGATGGTCGCAGCCCTCCGGGCTCGTCGGCGGCGTCGACATCGAGTTCCCGGCGCTACTTGAACATCGAGAAGTTGATCTCCTTCTCGGTGATGAACTCGAGGAGGACCGGGACGCCGTCGCGGGTCTTGGCGATGCCGCGCTTGAGCGCGGGGATGATCTCGCCGGGCTCGGTGATGCGCTCGCCGTAGCCGCCGAAGGCTTTCGCCATGTCCGCGTAGTGGCCGCTGATGTCGGTGGACCGGTACTTCTCGGTCGCCGCCTTCATGATCGGCAGCTCGATGGCCATCGAGAAGTTGTTGAGCAGGATCGAGAGGATCGGGATGCGCTCGCGCACCGCGGTCTCGAAGTCCATGCCGGTGAAGCCGATCGCCGCGTCGCCCCACACGTTGATGCAGAGGGACTCCGGCTTGGCGAGCTTCGCTCCCATCGCGAGGCCGAGTCCGTAGCCGAGCTGGGTGGTCTTGCCCCAGCCGATGTAGGTGAGCGGGTGCGTGCTCTCCCAGAAAGGCGAGAGCTGGTCCCGCGGGCTGCCCGCGTCGTGGGTGATGATGGTATTGGCCCCGTCCACCGTGTGGAGCAGGTCCCAGATCACCCGGTAGGGCGAGAGCGGCTTGTCGTGGGCGGTCAGCTTGGGCATCCACTGGGCCATCCACTCCGCCTTCATGGTGGAGATCTGCCGGCTGACCTCCGCCTTGCGGCCGCGCGGCTTGCTCTTCAGCCGGTCGCGCACCTCGGCGAGGAGGGCGTCCAGCACGAGACCCGCGTCCCCGATGAGCGCGTGCTCGGCCACGATGTCCTTGTTGAGATCGGCCACGTCGATGGTGGAGTGGACGATGGTCTTGCCCTTCGGCATCGTCACCCCATAGTTGGTGGTCGAGAAGCTGCAGCCGATGCCGAAGATCACGTCCGAGTTCTTGAGGAACTCGTGCACCGTCTTGGGGATCGAGCGGCCGCCCGAGCCGAGCGACAGCGGGTGGTTCTCCGGGAACGCGCTCTTGCCCTCGAGGCTCGTGGTGACCGGGGCCTCCAGGAGCTCGGCCAGCTCCCGGAGCTGCTGCCACGCGCGCGCGTAGTGCACGCCCTGGCCCGCGTAGATCACCGGCCGCTCGGCCTCCACCAGGATGCGCGCGGCCTCGGTGACCGCGTCCGGATCGGGGGCGACCCGCGTGCGC
>DATFUK010000083.1:0-2122 GCA_035260865.1 Candidatus Methylomirabilota bacterium
CTCGAGGGCTGGCCCCCTAACGGTCCGCCGGAGGTCGCTGATGACCGGCCCGGTCCCGGCCCGCTCGAGGTCCACGATCGCGGCGCCTCCCGGCCGCGCGATGATTCCTCTGCCTGCCTGCCGTCACCGACTCCACGCAAGGGGGACCCCCATGCTGAGCCTCCACCGCTCACGGTTCGTGGTCCGGTCCGTCACGGTGCTCGCCCTGCTCCTGGCCGTGGGCCTGGGCGCCCTCGCGGGCCCGCCGGCCGCGCTCGCCCAGAAGAAGAAGGTGCTGACGATCGCGGCCAAGGAGCCCGACACGCTCGATCCGCACTCGAGCACGCTCGGCCAGAGCCAGGCGATCACGCGGTTCCTCTACCGCGGGCTCACCCGCTTCGCGATCAAGGACGGCAAGGTCACCACCGCGGAGGTGGAGCCGGACCTCGCGGAGAGCTGGACGCTGTCGCCCGACGGCACCGTGTGGACGTTCAAGCTGCGGAAGGGCGTGCAGTTCCACAAGGGCTTCGGCGAGATGACCGCGGAGGACGTCAAGTTCAGCTTCGAGCGGCAGATCAACCGGACGCCCGGCACGCGCTACGGGGTCAACCTCGAGGTGATCAAGTCCATCGAGATCGTGGACCCCTACACCGTGCAGATCGCGCTGAAGGCCTTCGACGCCATCTTCCTGCTCCGCATGGTGGGCTACCAGCAGGGTTACATCGTGTCGAAGAAGGCGATGGAGAAGTACGGCGAGCAGTTCAAGTGGAACCCGGTCGGCACCGGCCCCTTCTACTTCGAGCGGCACACCCCACGGGAGCGGGTGGTCATGCGGGCCTTCGACCGGTTCTACGGGGGGCGGCCCTCGATCGACGAGGTGCACTGGTTCGACGTGCCGGAGGACGCCACCAAGCTGATCGGGCTCGAGAAGGGGACGTTCGACCTGCTCTATCCCGAGGCGGTCACCGCCGACTTCGCGGACCAGGTCAAGAAGATGGGGGCGATCATCGACCGGCGGGGCCCGGGCGGCCAGGAGCGCTTCTACATCGACATGACCAAGCCGCCCTTCGACGACATCCGGGTGCGGCGGGCCTTCATGCACGCGATCGATCGCAAGGCAATCAAGGAGACGATGTACCCCGGCGATCTGGCCCGGCTGGCCACGAGCTGCGTGCCGCCCGGCTACTTCGGGCACGTCCCGATGACGTTCCCCGAGTACAGCCCCGAGAAGGCCCGGAAGCTGCTGGCCGAGGCGGGGCATCCGAACGGCTTCACGATCAAGAACTACTTCATCAGCAAGTCGTTCTTCTATCCGAAGGTGCTCACCCTCGCCCAGGAGCAGCTCCGGAAGGTGGGCATCCTCGTGGAGCTGCAGGTGGTCGAGCACGCGACCTACCACGAGAACATCCGCAAGAACCTGAACCCCTTCGTGCTCTACGGGGGCACCCGCATCACCGACGCCGATCCGTGGCTCTCGCTCTTCTTCGACAGTAAGGAGATCCCGGATCCCGCCACCGGGAACAAGGGCAGCAACTTCGCCCACTACCGTGGGATGGACGACTTGCTGGCCGCGGGACGCAACGAGCGGGATCAGAAGAAGCGCGCGTCGATCTACGCGGAGACCCAGAAGCGCCTCGAGCGCGACCTGGTCTGCCTGCCGATCAGCGACGTGCCCAACCAGTGGGCCCGCAACCCCAAGCGGGTGAGCGTCCCGTTCGATCCCGACCACGGGGAGTTCTCGCTGCACTACGGCTACAACTACCCGGAGATGCTCAAGGTGCTCAACTGAGCCGAGCCCCGACGCTCAAGTAAAAATGCTCAAGTACGTGGTGCGGCGGCTCCTGATCGCGGTTCCGATGCTGGTCGGGGCCATGAGCATCGTCTTCTTCTCGATGCGCATCCTGCCGGGCGACCCCTGCGTCGCGATGATGGGCGACCAGGCCACGACCGAGGCCCTCGCGGACTGCACCCGGAACCTGGGCTTGCACCGGCCGCTGGCCGTCCAGTACCTGGACTACATCTGGCGCTCGGTGCGGCTCGACTTCGGCAACTCGCTGCGGCAGGGCTACCCGGTCAGCGAGTACATCGCGCGGATGTTCCCGCACACCCTGGTGCTGGTGCTCTCGAGCGCGGTGGTGGCGGC
>DATFUK010000084.1:0-6377 GCA_035260865.1 Candidatus Methylomirabilota bacterium
CGAGGCCGAACTGCTTGAGCCCCGCCACCGCCTCGTCCCGCACCGCGGTGTCGGCGTCCGCGAGCGAGAGCAGCCGCCGCGTGCGGCCCTCGCGGGAGAAGATCGCGAGCGTCACGTTGTCGTGCACGCTGAGCTGATCGAACAGGTTGACGAGCTGGAAGCTCCGCGCGATGCCGAGCTCGATCTTGCGGTGGATGGAGGCGCGCGTGATGTCCGCGCCCTGGAACTCGATGCGCCCGGAGTCGGGCGGGATGAGACCGCTGATCAGATTGATCAGGGTCGTCTTGCCCGCCCCGTTGGAGCCGATGAGGGCCAGCACCTCGCCCGCGGTCACCGTGAAATCCACGTGGTCCACCGCGTGGGTCTCCCCGAAGGACTTGCAGAGCTGGGTGGTCTTGAGGATGTCCACGCTCAGGCCGCCTTGACCGGGCGCACCGCGAAGCGCCGCACCGTGCCCACGATCCCCGCGGGGAGGGCGAGCACGAGCACCACCAGCACGATGCCCAGCACCATCTGCCAGTACACGGTGTGGCCCACCGCGTAGGTCTCGAGGTAGTTGAAGATGATCGCGCCCACGATCGGCCCGAAGAAGGTCTGGAAGCCGCCCAGCACCGTGAAGAAGACCATCTTGCCCGAGAAGGTCCAGTGCAGGATGTCGGGGGTGGTGAGCCCGTTGAGCGGGACCCACAGCGCGCCGGCGAGCCCGGTGAAGATCCCGGAGATCAGGAAGGCCACCCAGCGGTAGTGCCACACCTGCACCCCCACGAACTCGGCGCGCGTCTCGTTGTCGCGGATCGCCTGGAGCGCCTTGCCGAAGGGCGAGTGCACGATGACCCACATGAGGGCGGTGCAGACCACGAAGACCGCGAGCACGTAGAAGTAGTAGCGGTGCGACAGGAACTCGAACTTGTCGCTGCCCGCCCGCACGAACCCGCCGAGGAGGGTCGGGGTGGGCACGCGGAGGCCGTCGCTGCCGCCGGTGACCCAGAAGAACTTGAACGCGAGGCTCCACAGCACCTGCGACAGGGCCATCGTGAGGATGCCGAAGAAGATCTTGGTGTAGCGGACGCACAGCAGGCCGAAGAGCGCGGCCACCGCCCCCGAGGCCAGGATGCCGCTCAGGAGGAAGGCCTCCATGGACTCGAGCTTGAGGTACTTGACCGTGAAGGCCACCGCGTAGGCGCCCATGCCGAAGTAGGCGGAGTGGCCGAAGGACAGGAGCCCGGTGTAGCCCAGCAGCAGGTTGAAGCCGAGCGCGGCGATCGCGAAGACGAGGCCGTAGGTGAGCAGCACGGTCTGGTACGGCGGCACCACGAACGGCAGCACGATCAGCGCGAGGAGCACGGGAGCCGACCAGGCGAGCACGCGGCGCGGGGGCCCCGTCATGCGCGGCCCAGGATGCCCGCGGGCCGGATCATGAGCACGCCCGCCGCCATCAGGTAGAGCACGGCCAGCTCGATCTCCGGGAAGAACGTGATGCCGGCCTCGCGCACGAAGCCCACCATGAGGGCGCCGATCAGCGCGCCCTCGAGGCTGCCCAGGCCGCCGATGACCACCACCACGAACGCGAGGATCAGCGCGTCCACCCCCATGCCGAGCACCGCGCCCTGCTGGGGCACGATCACCGAGCCGCCGAGGCCCGCCATGAAGCACCCGAGCGTGAAGGCCTGCACGTAGACCCGGTTGACGTTGACCCCGAGCGCGGAGGCCATCCGCATGTTCTGGGAGGTCGCGCGCAGCACCACCCCGAACTGGGTGCGGTAGACGAAGGCCCACAGCCCGGCCGCCGCGACGCCGCCGATGACGATCACCACCAGGTTGTAGGTCGGGTAGATGGACTCGCCGAAGGTGAGGCTGCCGAGCCCCTCGTAGAGCGCGCTCGCCTGCAGCGGATAGGGGCCCCAGATGAGGCGCATGAGGTCTTCCAGGATCAGCAGCAGGCCGAAGGTGATGAGGAGCTGGTACTCCTCGGCACGGCGATAGAGCGGCCGCAGCAGCGTGGGCTCGAGCAGCGCGCCCAGCCCGGCGGCGGCCAGCGCGCCGACCGGCAGGAGCGCGTACATCCAGACGCTCGCCTCGGTGGCGGTGCCCAGCGCGCGGCCCACCGCCCACGCGGTGACGTAGGCGCCGAAGGCGTAGAGGTTGCCGTGGGCGAGGTTGACGATGCGCATGACCCCGTAGATCAAGCTCAACCCGCCCGCGATCAGGAACATCACCGACGCGTAGAGGAGCGCGTTGAGAATGTGGACGACCAGGGTGTCCATGGGCCGATACGATGCCTCAGTTCATGGGGCGGCATCAACTCGGAACTGCGCGCTGGCCACCTCCGGGTCGACCAGGTTGTCGCCCAGGGCCAGCGCCACCAGGGCCGTGTAGGCGCCCGGCTTGAGCCGGCCCTTGAGATCGACTACCAGGCGCTGGGCCTGCACCTCGCGGGACACCCCGGCGGCGGCCACCGTCCCGTCGGATGCCAGGATCACGTAGCGGCAGGCGGGCAGGTCGGGCCGCTCCTCCTCGCCTCGGGAGCCGAGGGGCTCGCGGACCAGCCGGTACTCCCGGAGGAACTTCTCGAGCCGCTCGATCTCCGGCGCGATCTCCAGCCGGTCGCCGCGCGCGGTGATGCGCGCAACGTAGGCCCGCCGGGGGATGGCGAAGCGATCGTAGCTCCCGACGCCGAGTGGGTTGTTCATGTCCCGGAAGACGCCGAGTACCACCGCCGCGTCGGTCCACTTCTCGAGCTGGTAGGGCCCGCTCGTGACCAGGTAATGCCCCCGGCGCTGGGCGAACTGGCGCAGGGCGGCCCAGCGGGCCTGGGCCTCGTCGGCAGCCACCAGCCGCTTGAGCGCCTCCGGCACGTAGTTGCCGCGGGCGAGCCGGTCCAGGATCGCGGCGAGCTCCTCGCGGGTCTTGGGGTCGCGCGCGAGGTCGAGCCAGCGCACCCCGCGGCGACGCGCCTCCGCGGCCGAGAACGCGCCGACGCCCCGCTTGACCGCTTCCTCCATCAGCACCGTCACGTGCCAGGGCGTGGCGCTCCAGGGCGGGGCCAGCGCGGCCAGCTCCGCGGTGTCGGCGGTGGCCGCGTTGAGATACACCTCGATCACCGGCACCACGTAGGTGAACGTGATGTCGGCGTAGCGGCGCACCTCGCTGTCAACCTTCACGACCCGGACGCCGGCGAGGGCCCCGCGCGCCGTCTCGGTGGCCGCCTCGACCGCGGGATCGTGCTCGGCGCTGCCCGGCGCGCGCCGGGCGCTCCACCGCGCGGCGAAGACGTAGGGATAGAGCGCGTCGGCCGCCGACACGCGCGTGTTGTCGTGGGCCGCGGATCCCCAGAGGCGATAGGTCACGCGGGCCTTCGCGGTCTTCCCCTTCCCCACGGGCAGGAGCGCGCCGGTCCCCGCCTCCGGCAGCAGCGCATCCTCGGGGATCTCGAAGCCCGGCGGGCCCGCGACCGCCACCTGGGCGGGCACCGCGCGATGGGGGACGAAGCCGGCGGCGTAGGGCGCCGGGATCAGGCCGGGATCGCCGACCGCGGCCCAGAGCAGCCGCCCGGGCGCGTCGGTGAAGCCGGCGACCGGATTCCAGGCCGCGGTGGCGCGGCCGGCCACGCCGACCTTCAGCCAGCCGTTCCACGGAAAGTCCTTGAGCTTGGCGGTGCGCACGAAGATCTCGGAGTTGAAGCCACGCTGGGAATCCCAGCCGATGTTCTCGATGCCCTGTGAGAACTCCGAGTTGAAGGGCTCGCGCCGCACCGTGTAGCCGAGCACCGGCCGCTCGCAGCCCGCGGCGAGCCGCTGGACGAGCCGGCGCTCGAGCTCCGCGCGCTCCGCCGCGCCGTCGTAGGCGAACGTCACGAGGCGCCGGTAGAGCCCCTCGACAGCCTGCCGGGCGGCCGGATCCGAGATCGCGGGCGCCTGGAGCAGGTAGGCGTGGAACCACCCCTCCTTGAGCCAGGGCGGCGCGAAGGTGCCGCCCGCGCCGATCGCGTAAGGGGCGAGCAGGCCCTGGAGGTCCACCTCCTCGATGGCGGGCGGCCGGGACGATGGGTCCGCGGGCGTGGCCTCGACGGCACGGCGCGCGGCCTGGGCGAGGTCCCAGTGCTGGAGGTAGTCGGCGTGATAGGGCGTGATGGCGTACGGGTGCGCGACGCGGCCGCCGCGCGCGCCGCCCAGGCTCTTGCCCGCGCGCGCGGCGGCGGCGCAGCGGCCCGGGGCATCGGGGGGCGCCGCGCTGAACCGCGCGACCAGGTAGCCGCCGAGCGAGTCCGCCGCGGTGACGTGGGCGGGGAGCCGGCCGCCGCCGAACGGATCGCCGCCGACGTAGGCGTGGAGGGTGCCGTTCCGGAGCAGCGGCACCGCGGCGGCCGGGGACAGGGCCTCGATGCGGATCTCCTGCGGATAGTAGCCGGGATAGAACGGCAGCTCGTGCCCGGCGCGTGCGGGCGACGCGCCGACGAGGAGCAGCAGGGCGAGCGTGAGGAGGCGAGTGAACACACGAACCCCCTCACCGCGGCCCGTCCCCCGCGAGGGAGAAAGGCCGGGTTGAGGGGGAGTGTCCGTGCGACCTAGGCCTTCATCTGCGGCCAGGTCTTGTCGATCCAGGTGTAGGTGGAGGTCGGCTCCCCCTTCGGCCAGCCGGGAGGCGCCGTGATGTTGCGGATCGGGATCGTGATGATGCGGTTCGGGTCCAGGATCTGGAACGGATAGTCGGGCGAGTTGATGCTGAACCCGGTCATCGCGTCCTTGTACCCCTGGTGGGTGTCGGGCCGGATGTAGACGTAGCCGGCGGGGCCGGCGTGCATCATGCCCTCGAGCTGGCTGATGATCGCGTCGTCGTCCGGCCAGCCGCCCGCGAGCTTGTTGGCCTTCTCGACCGCGGTCTTCAGCATGTAGAGCGTGGAGTACGCGCCCTCCGACTGGAAGTTCGGATACTCCTTCCAGCGGTCGAAGTACTTCTTCACGAACTCGGTGTTGAGCGGCCAGCGATTGTTCGGCGGGTAGTTGAAGTAGTAGTTGGAGTGGACGCCCGCGATGGCCCCCTCCGGATGGTCCTTGCCGATCGCGTGCGGGGCGACCCCGAACGCGATCGTGCTCGCGAACTTCATCTTCTTGAACATGTCGTAGCGGAGCGCCTGCTTGTACATGGCCACGTAGTCACCGCCCCAGACCGAGGACACCAGGAGGTCGGGCTTCGACGAGATGGCCTTGGTGATGTGCGAGGTGAAGTCGGTGGTCCCGAGCTTGGGCCAGCCCTCCGACACCACCTGCGCCCCCGGCACCATCTTCTTCATCACGATGTTGAAGTGGTCGAAGGCGTTGCGGCCGTAGGAGTAGTCGGGGTGGATGTGGGCGACCCGCTTGATCTGCTTGCCCCACGTCATCGCGGTGGCCAGCGCGCAGGTCACCCCGTCCGCCGACTGGATATTGGTGATGCGGAAGATGTAGTGAGGGTTCGGCACCGCCTTGTCGAACAGGAAGTCGGTGCAGCCGTCCACGAAGATGGTGAGGAGCTTCAGCTCCTCGGCCACCGGGCCGAGCGCGGGAGTGTTGCCGCTCGAGATGACTCCGGTGAAGAGGTCCACCTTCTCGGAGAGCTTGAGCCGCCGCATCTCCTTGACGTTGGCGTCGGTGCCCGCGTTCTCGTCGGCCTTGAGCGACTCGATCTTCCGCTTGCCGAGCAGGCCCCCCTGGGCGTTGATCTCCTCGGCGGCGAGCGTGTGGCCCTTGAAGGAGGGCTCTCCCAGCACCGCGGCGGCGCCGGTGAAGAAGGTCATGTGGGCGATCTTGTACGGGGTGTCCGGGATATTGCCCTTCGGCTGCGCGTGGGCTTGCGAGACGAGCGGCACCGCGGCCAGCGGCACGCCCGCGGCCGCGGCGGCGCCGGCGGCGGCGGTGCCAACGGTCACGCCCAGACGGGCAAGGAAATCTCGACGGCTCACTTCCTGCGTCATGTGTGCTCCCTCCTCATGGAGAGGCCGGTTAAGGACAGTCGGGCAGGGACGGCGCGGATCATCCGCCGCCATACTGCCCCAGCAGCCGAGGGAACCGCAAGGATCTTGCGGACCGGCTATAATCGGGCCCGGATCCAGGCCATGGGCGGGGTGCGACGAGTCCTGACGGGGATCGGCCGGGCGCTGCGGGCGCGCCCCGCGCTCTTCGTCGGGGTGGGCGCCGCGGTCCTCGCTCTGGACATCCTGGTGCCGGTGGCGGTCCTGTCCCTCGCCCGCGTCCGCGTGGACTACTTCACGTTCAATCCCTGGCTCGGCAACCTGCCGGGGTATCTGGCCTCCGGGAAGGGCTCGCTCGCGGAGCGGCTCGGCCGGGCCTGGGAGCTGGCGCTCTTCTGGTTCTCCGCCGACGGGGTCTTCGGCATCGACT
>DATFUK010000085.1:0-14760 GCA_035260865.1 Candidatus Methylomirabilota bacterium
AGCGGTGCGGCTGGAACACCGTGATCACACGACGGTCGAACCCCGCCTTGGCGGCGGCGAGGGTCGCCCGGATCTCCGCCGGGTGATGGCCGTAGTCGTCCACCACGAGCACGCCCTCGGCCTCACCCCGGATCTGGAACCGGCGCTGGACGCCCGCGAAGGACGCGAGCGCGGTCTGGATCTTGTCGAACGGCATCTCGAGATCGAGCCCCACCGCGGCGGCGGCGAGTGCGTTCAGCACGTTGTGCCGCCCGGGCACCTGCAGGGTGACCGGGCCGAGCGACTTACCGCGATGCACCACCTCGAACTCCGACCGCATCTCGGCGAACGAGAGCCGGCGCGCCATCAGGTCGGCGCCCGCCTCGAGGCCGTAGGTCACCACCCGCTTGTCGATACGGGGGATCATTCGCTGGAGATTCAGGTCGTCGAGGCAGACCACCGCCGCGCCGTAGAACGGCACCTTGTTCACGAAGGTGAGGAACGCGGTCACGATCGCGTCGAGGTCGGGGTAGTGATCGAGATGCTCCGCGTCCACCGTGGTCACCACCGCGATGGTCGGCGAGAGCTTCAGGAACGAGCCGTCGGACTCGTCGGCCTCCGCCACCAGGAACTCGCCCTGGCCGAGCCGCGCGTTGGTCCCGAGCCCGTGCACGCGCCCGCCCACCACCACGGTGGGATCGAAGCCGCCCGCGCCCAGCACCGCCGCCACCATCGAGGTGGTGGTGGTCTTGCCGTGGGTGCCCGCGATCGCGATGCCGTACTTGAGCCGCATCAGCTCGGCGAGCATCTCGGCCCGGCCGATCACCGGCACCCCGCGCTGCCGCGCCGCGTGCACCTCCACGTTGTCGCGCGCCACCGCCGAGGAGTAGACGACGACGTGCGCGCCCTCCACGTGCGCGGCCTGGTGGCCCAGGTACACCTTCGCGCCGAGCCGCTCGAGCCGCTCCACCGTCTCGCTGCGCCGCGCGTCCGAGCCGGTGACGCGGTAGCCCAGGGTGAGCAACACCTCGGCGATGCCGCTCATGCCGACGCCGCCGATGCCCACGAAGTGGATGTGCTGGTACTTCTTGAACATCAGGCGGTTCTTCCGTGCTGGGAGATGTTGAGGAGCACGCCCGCCGAGAAGAGGGTCATCAGGAGCGCGGAGCCCCCGAAGGAGATGAACGGCAGGGGCAGCCCCTTGGTGGGCAGCGCGCCGGTCACTACCCCCAGGTTCACGAGGGTCTGGGTCGCGAGCATGATGGTGAGCCCGAGGCCCAGGTAGGCGCCGAAGGCGTCGGGGGCGCGCAGGCCGACCCGCAGGCCGCGCCAGATCAGGAGCGCGAAGAGCGCGACGATGAGGGTGGCGCCGACCAGCCCCAGCTCCTCGCCGATGATCGCGAAGATGAAGTCGGTGTACGGCTCGGGCAGGTAGAAGAGCTTCTGCTTGGAGTCGCCCAGCCCCACCCCGAGCCACCCGCCCGAGCCCAGGGCCAGGAAAGACTGGATGATCTGGAAACCGCTGCCCTGCGGATCGTCCCACGGGTTCATGAACGCGACCATGCGGCGCCAGCGGTAGGGCTTCATGGCGATGGCCACGATCACGATCGGCAGGGCGCAGCCCGCGATCGCCCCCATGTGCTGCACGCGGGCCCCCGCCATGTAGGCGAGGGCGAGGGTGAGGATGATGAGGGCCAAGCTGTTGCCGAGGTCCGGCTGCAGCAGGGTGAGCGCGGCCATGCCTCCCGCGACCAGCAGGATCGGGAGCAGGCCTTCCACGAAGCGCCCGATGACCTCCTGCCGCCGGGTGAGGAACGAGGCGAGGTAGAGCACGAGCGAGAACTTGGCCAGCTCCACCGGCTGGAAGGACACCGGGCCCACGTGGAACCAGCGCCGGGTGCCGTTGATGGACTGACCGAACGGGGGCACCAGCACCAGCACGAGCAGGACGAAGGAGACCACGAGAAGCGGGATCACCAGCCGCTCGAGCCAGCGGTAGTCGAGCAGCATCCCGGCCCAGAGGCCGCCGAGCCCGAGCACCGCCCAGAAGAGCTGCTTCTTGAGGAAGAAGAACGGATCGTGGAAGCGATCCGCGGCCACGATCGCGCTCGCCGAGTAGACCATCACCACGCCCACGCAGACGAGGGTCACCACCACCCCGAAGAGCGGCAGGTCGGGCGTGAGCTTGCGGGGCATCAGGCGAACAGGGCCCGCACCACGGACTTGAACACGTCGCCGCGGTGCTCGAAGTTTCGGAACATGTCGAACGACGCGCAGGCGGGCGAGAGCAGCACCACGTCGCCCACCCGGGCCGCGTCGCGGGCCCGGCGGACCGCGTCGTCCATCGCCTCCGCGTCCTCGGCCGGGATCCCCGCCGGCTCGAGCGCGGCGCGGATGCGGTCGCGGTCCTGGCCGATGAGGATCGCGCGGCGCACCCGGCCCCGCGCGGCCTCCGCGAGCGGGCCGAAGTCCTGACCCTTGCCCTTGCCGCCCGCGATCAGGATCACCGGCTCGCTGAAGCTCTCGAGCGCCTTGATCGTGGAGTCCACGTTGGTGCCCTTGGAGTCGTTGTAGTAGACGACGCCCCGGTCGTCGTGCACCCGCTCGATGCGGTGGGCCACCCCGCGGAAGGCCGCGATGCCGCGGCGGATCGAGGACGGCGACATGCCGGTCCAGAGCGCGCACGCGGTGGCTGCGAGCACATTCTCCACGTTGTGCTGACCGCGCAGCGTGATCTCGGTGACCGGGCAGATGCGCTCGGTGCTGCCGTTGAGCTTGGCCACGATCCAGCCGTCGTAGATGAAGACCCCGTGGGTCAGGGTGGTGAGCCGGCTGAACCAGATCACCCGCCCGCGCGCGCGGCCCCCGAGCCCGGCGGCGACCGGGTCGTCCGCGTTCAGCACCACGCAGTCGGTGGAGAGCTGGTTCGCGAAGATCCGCGCCTTGGCGTCCACGTAGCGCTCGAAAGTCCCGTGCCGGTCGAGGTGGTCGGGGGTGATGTTCAGGATCGCGGCGACCCGCGGGCGGAAGCGGTCGGTGGTGTCCAGCTGGAAGCTCGACACCTCCGCGACCACGATCCCGTCGCCGGGGAACTCGAGCGCGTGCTCGGCGAGCGGCGTCCCGATGTTGCCGCCCACCAGCACCGGGCGGACCTGGGTGCGCAGCAGCTCGCCGGTGAGCGTGGTGGTGGTGGTCTTGCCGTTGGTGCCGGTGATCGCGATGACGTCCGCTTCCATCACCCGCCACGCGAGCTCGAGCTCGCCGATGATGGGCACCCCGCGCGCGCGCATCGCGACCAGCGCGGGCAGCTCGAGCGGCACTCCCGGGCTCACCACGATCAGCTCCGCCCCCGCGAACGCGGCGTCGGGATGGCCGCCCGCCCAGAGCGCGCAGCCGAGGCGCTCGAGCCCGCGGGCGTCCTCGGGCAGCGCCTCGAGCGGGCTCGAGTCGGACGCGAGCACGCGGCCGCCGAGGCGCCGGACCAGCCGCGCCGCCGCGACCCCGCTCTTGGCCAGCCCCACCACCGAGACGGTCTTCCCCGCCAGTGACTGGCGGTAGGTCGCGCCCCGCAGGCCGTTACCGCTCACGAAGATCCCGGTGGGATAGGAAACGTCTCGCCGCAACGTGATGATCGCCATCGCATGTCACCCTAGCGGAGCTTGAGTGTGGTGAGCGCCAGCAGCGCGAGCATGAAGGACAGGATCCAGAACCGAACGATGATCTTGGGCTCCGCCCAGCCCTTGATCTCGTAGTGATGGTGCAGCGGGGCCATCTTGAAGACCCGCTTTCCGGTCAGCTTGAACGAGCCCACCTGGATGATGACCGACGCCGCCTCCACCACGTAGATGCCGCCGATGAGCGGCAGGAGCAGCTCCGACTTGGTGAGCACCGCGAGCGTCCCGATCGCGCCGCCGAGCGCGAGCGAGCCCACGTCGCCCATGAACACCTGCGCCGGATAGCTGTTGAACCAGAGGAACCCGAGCGCCGCTCCCACCAGCGCGCCGCAGAAGATCGTCAGCTCGCCGGTGCCCTTGACGTTGAGGATGCGCAGGTACTCGGCGGCCCGGAAGTTGCCGGTGAGATACGTGATCACCGCGAAGGCCCCGCCCGCGGTCACGATCGGGCCGATGGCCAGACCGTCGAGCCCGTCGGTCAGGTTCACCGCGTTGGACGCCCCCACGATCACCAGAATCGCGAAGGGGATCCACAGCCAGCCGAAGGTGAGGAGCCAGCCCTTGAAGAACGGGATCACGACGCTGGTGGTGAAGCCGTCGGCCGGCCACCAGTAGAGGAACGCCATCAGGGCGCCCACCAGCAGGATCTGCGAGCCGAACTTCTCCCGCGCCGAGATGCCCCGGCGGGTCTTGAGCTTCTTCCAGTCGTCCTTCAGGCCGATCAGGCCCAGGCCCAGGGTGGCCAGCATCAGCACCCAGATGTAGCGATTGCGCAGGTTGGCCCAGAGCAGCGTGGAGACCAGGATCGCCACCAGGATCCCGATGCCCCCCATGGTCGGCGTACCCGCCTTGGTCTTCTGGTGCCGCTCCGGAGTGTCCTCGCGGACCGAGCTCTCCCCGTGCTGCATCTGGCGCAGCCGGTTGATCAGCCACGGCCCGAGCAGGAAGGAGATCACCAGGGCGGTGACCGTCGCCATCGCGGTCCGGAACGTGATGTACCGGAACACGTTGAACGCGGTGTTGTACTTCGCGAGCGGCACGAGGAGCTCGTAGAGCACTAGTCACCCACTCCTCCGAAGCGCGCCACGAGCGTGTCCACCACGCGCTCCATGCGCATGCCCCGGGAGCCCTTGACGAGCACCGCGTCGCCGGGCGCGAGCCGCTTGAGCAGCAGCGCCACCGTATCCTCGAACGTGGTCACGTGATGGCTCTCCGCGAGCCCGGCCTGCCGCGCCGCCTCCACCGCGGTCTGCGCCCACCGCCCCATCCCGACGAACTCGGCCGCGCCCGACGCGGCGACCGCGCGCCCCATGTCGCGATGGACCGACTCGCTGATCTCGCCCAGCTCGAGCATGTCGCCCAGCACCACCACCCGCCGCGCGTCGGGGACGGCGCCCAGCGTGGCCAGCGCGGCGCTCACCGAGCTCGGGTTGGCGTTGTAGGTGTCGTCGAGGATGCGCAGGGCGCCCGCGCGCCGCCACACGCAGCGGCCCTTGGCCGGGCGCGCCGCCTCGAGGCCCTGGGCGACCTGCTCGAGGGAGAGCCCGAGCGCGAGGCCGATCCCGGCCGCGGCCAGCGCGTTGACCACGTTGTGGCGCCCCGCGAAGTGCAGGCGCACCGGCCGCTTGGCGGTACCCGCGGCCAGCGTGAAGCGCAGCCCGTCGCCGTCGTCCTTCGCGGGGCCCGCCGCGAAGACGTCCGCGCCCGGGCGCGTGCCGAAGTAGAGCACCCGCGCCCGGCTCCGGGTGTGCATGGCGAGCACCCGCGGGTCGTCCGCGTTGAGCACCACCGCGCCGTCGGGCGGGATCGCGCGCACCAGCGCGCTCTTCTCCTCGGCCACCCCGTCGAGGGAGCCGAAGAACTCCATGTGGGCGCTCGCCACCACCGTGACCGCGCCCACCGTGGGCCGGCAGATCGCGGCGAGCGAGGCGATCTCCCCCGGGGTGTTCGCCCCCAGCTCCAGCGCGAGCGCCTTGTGCTCCGGCCCCAGGCGCAGCAGGGTCAACGGCAGACCCCACTGGTTGTTGAAGCTGCCCTCGGGCTTGAGCACCGGGCCGAGCGCGCCCAGGACCGCGGCCATCATCTCCTTGGTTGTGGTCTTGCCGTTGGAGCCGGTGACCGCGGCCACCGGCACCGTGAAGCGCGCCCGGTGATAGGCGGCCAGGCGGCCGAGGGCGCGCGTGGTGTCGTCGACCAGGATCGTGGGCACCGAGGGCGGCAGGTCGTCCGGGAGGTTGTGGACGATCAAACACGCGGCGCCACGCGCGGCGGCGTCGCGGAGAAAGGCGTGGCCGTCGCGGTTCGGGCCCTTGATGGCGAAGAAGGCCTCCCCGATCCCCAGGTGCCGGCTGTCGATGCTGACGCCGGTCACGGGCACACCGAGGTCGCCCGCCACGAGGGCGCCCTGGGTGCCGCGGACCACGTCCTCGATGCTCAGCCCCGCCGCCACGCCTGCCCTCCGTCTCCGCCGCGCGTCCGCAGCGCGGTCCGGGCCACCTCGCGGTCGTCGAAATCGTGCGACTCGGCGCCGATGATCTGGTAGGTCTCGTGCCCCTTACCCGCGATCACCACCACGTCGCCCTCGTGCCCCCAGGCCACCGCGGCCTCGATGGCGCGGCGGCGATCGGCCATGGACTCGTGCCGGCCCGCGGCCTCGGCCGGGATACCGGTCTCGATCTCGGCCAGGATCGCCTCGGGCCGCTCGGTGCGCGGGTTGTCGGAGGTCACCCAGGCGAAGTCGCCGAGCCGCGCCGCGATGCCGCCCATGATCGGGCGCTTGCCGCGGTCGCGGTCGCCGCCGCAGCCGAAGACCACCCCGAGGCGCCCGCCCGGGCGTAACAGCTTGCGCGCGGTGGTCAGCACGCGCTCCAGCGCGTCGGGCGTGTGCGCGTAGTCGACCACCACGAGGAAGGGCTGGCCGGCCTCCACCCGCTCGAACCGCCCGGGCACCGTCGCCACCCGGGAGAGCGTCTCCCCGATCCGTCGCGGTTCCATGTCCAGCGCGAGTCCGACGCCGATGGCCCCGAGGAGATTCATCACGTTGTGCTCGCCAACCAGCGGCGAAGCGATCTCGATCGGGCCCTTGGACGAGACGACCTCGAGCCGGATGCCGTCCATGCCGGATTCCCAGCGGCGCGGCCGCAGTTCGGCCTGGCCGTGCAGACCGAAGGTGATCGGCCGCACCCGCGGGTCGTCGGCCGCCGCGGCCAGCATGGCCGCGCCCGCCGGATCGTCGGTGTTCACCACCGCGGCGCGGTACGGCTTGCGGCTCCCCGCGAGCAGCGTGAAGAGCCGCGCCTTGGCGTCCCGGTAGGCCTCGAGCGTCCGGTGGAAGTCGAGGTGGTCCTGGGTCAGGTTGGTGAAGACGGCCACGTCGAACTCGATGCCGTCCACCCGCGAGAGCGCGAGCGCGTGCGAGGAGACCTCCATCGCGGCGCCGCCGACCCCGACCCGCACCATCCGCGAGAGCAGCGACTGCAGCTCGAGGGCCTCGGGGGTGGTCTGGCTGGCCGTCTCCGTCTGCTCCCCGACGCGGTACTGGATGGTGCCGATCACGCCGGTCGGCCGCCCGCCCGCGCCCAGCAGGGCCTCCACCAGCAGCGACGTGGTGGTCTTGCCGTTCGTGCCCGTGATGGCGACCACGGTGAGCCGGCGCGAGGGATGCCCGTGGTAGGCGTCGGCCAGCCGCGCCAGCGCCTCGCGCGACGACGGCACGATGATGCGCGGCGTCGCGCTGCCCGGCAGCGGGTCGGCCCCTTCCGCGACCACCACCGCCGCGCCCCGCCCGACCGCGTCGGCGGCGAAGCGCCGGCCATCCTGCTTGAAGCCGGAGATGGCCACGAAGAGCTCGCCCGGCGCGACCTTGCGCGAATCGTAGGCGACCCCCGTCACGTTCCCGGGCAGGGTGCCCAGCACCGTCTTGTCCGGCAGCGCCTCGAGGAGCGTGGTGGTGGGCACGGCGGTCTCGCTCATGTCCTCACGGCCGCAGGCTCGCGGCCAGCGGGGGATGGGCGGCCCGGCCGGCCGGCGGAGCGAGCTGGAGCCGGCACACCACTCCCGAGGTGAGCGGGGCGCCGGGCGCCGGCGTCTGGCCGGTCACGACGCCGCGACCCGCGATCTCGAGGCGCACGTCGAACGGCGCGAGGGCTTCCAGGGCCTGGCGGAGCGACAGGCCGGCCAGGCGCGGCATCACCGCCTGGGCGTCGCCCACCGGCGCCGGCGGCTCCGGAGCCAGTCCGGCCGCCGGCGCGGGGGTGCCGGGCTCCGCCGGCCCGCCGGCGCGCAGGCCGGCGGTCCCGCCGGCCAGGATCTCGCCGCGGACGATCGGCACCGGGCTGCTGTCGCGCGGGGGCACGTTCAGGTAGCGCAGCGCCTCGCGCCCGATCGCGGCAAACATGGGCGCGGCGGCCTCGCTGCCCCACTTCTCGTTCTTGGGCTCGTCGAGCAGCACGATCATGGTGAGGCGCGGATCGTCGGCGGGCACGAACCCCACGAACGAGAGCACCCCGGGGGCGCGCGAGTAGCGCCTGGTCGCCGGGTCCATCTTCTGGGCGGTGCCGGTCTTGCCCGCCACGTCGTAGCCGGGAATCGCGGCGTGACGGCCGGTGCCGTTGGCCACCACGTTGACCATCATCTCGGTCAGGGTCCGCGCGGTCTCCGGACTGATGACCTGGCGCACCGTCTTGGGCTCGAAGGAGCGGATCTCGCGGCCCTGCGCGTCGACCACCGCGCGGATGATCTGGGGCTGCATAAGCCGGCCCCCGTTGGCCACCGCGGAGAAGGCCGCGATCATCTGCACCGCGGTCACCGAGATCTCCTGGCCGATGGACATGGTGGCGAGCGAGAGGCCGGACCACTGCGCGGGCGGACGGAGCTGGCCGCGGCTCTCCCCGGGCAGGCCCAGGTTGGTCGGGGCCCCGAAGCCGAAGCCGGTCATGTACTTGTAGTAGCGCTCCTTGCCGATCTGCATGCCGACCTTGATCGAGCCCACGTTGGAGGAGTTCTGGAGCACCTCGGTGAAGGTGAGCCAGCCGTATTTCTTCCAGTCGTGGATGGTCGCGTTCGCGATCGTGATCGCCCCGTTCTCGCCGAAGATCCGGTCGGTGGGGCGGACGACGCCTTCCTCCAGCGCGGAGGCGGCCATGATCACCTTGAAGGTCGAGCCGGGCTCGAAGGGGTCGGTCACCGCGCGGACGCGGCGGTCGTCGTCGGTGGCGGTCGCGAAGGCGTTGGGGTTGTAGGTGGGCCGGATCGCCATCGCGAGGATCTCGCCGGTGCGCGGATCCATCGCCACCGCCATCGCCGACTTGGCGCGGGTGCGCCGCCACGCCGCGTCCACTTCCTTCTCGGCGAGGTACTGGATGGTCGCGTCGATGGTGAGCATGATCCCCTGCCCGGCCACCGACGGCTTGAGCACGATGGGCGCGCCGGTCACCTCGCGGCCGAGCGCGTCGCGCTCCACCACCGCGCGCCCCTCGACGCCGGCCAGATGCCCGTCCCACATCTGCTCCATGCCCGCGAGTCCCTTGCCCTCCGCGCCCTCGAAGCCGATGAGCTGGGCCGCGAGCTCGCGATTCGGGTAGAGGCGCAGGCTGTCCTCGACCAGCGTGAGCGAGGGATCCTTCAGGTCGCGCACCGCGCGCGCCATGTCGGGAGTCAGGCGCCGCCGCACCGGGGCGAACTTCTTCGCCACCGTGAGCTTGCGGGCGATCTCGCGAGCGGGCTCGCCCAGGATCGGGGCCAGCCGCGCGGCGAGCCGGCCCGCGTCGTCCACCTTCACCGGCGTGACGTAGAGTGCGTCGGCGCGTGAAGACACCGCGAGGGCCTGGCCGGCCCGGTCGAGGATCGGCCCGCGCTTCGGCCGGAGCGGCACCGTCTTGGCGTGCTGGTTCTCGGCGAGGCGGGAGTACTCGTCGTGCTTCCAGACTTGCAGGTAGGCCAGGCGTCCGAGGATTCCGATGAAGGCGAGGGCCAGGCACGCCGCGAAGATCAGCGTCCGGGTTCTCAGGCCCTCGATGCGGATCTCGGTCATGCGGTCTCGCTAGCGCACTCCGACGTCACGCGGGACGGGACGCTCGGCCACCACCGACGGCCGGTCGAGCGCGGCGGCCCCCCGGCCGACCGGGACGAACTCGCGGGCGATGCGGACCTGGTCGCGCGCGGGCGCCACCATGCCGAGCTCGGTGCGGGCCTTGCCCTCGATGCGCGAGAGCGACTTGAGCGTGGCCATCTCCACCCGCAGCCGGCGATTGAGCTCCTCGGCCTCGGCGCGGCCGCCGCGCAGCGCGTCCAGCCGGTACGAGAGGCGCACCTGCTGCACGCGCAGTCCCACCACGCCCAGGATCAGCGTCACGGCCAGGCCGGCGCCCACCACCGCGCTGGCCATCGAACGGAGCCGGCGCCGGTCCTTCTGGCGATGGCGCCGCACCGCCTCCGGCTGACGGGCGCGGTGCTCGCGCCCCCACGCGGACTGGGGCACGCTGCGGGCGGCCGCGCGCGCGCTCATGCCGCCTCCCGGCGCGCGAGCACGCGCAGCTTGGCGCTGCGGGCGCGCGGATTCTCGGCGGTCTCTTCGCGGCCCGCGGTGACCGGCGACGGCTCGAGCTCGACGAACCCGGACCCCTCGAGCACGCGGAACGCCCGCTTCACCACCCGGTCCTCGCCGGAGTGGAAGGAGATGACGCCGAGGCGGCCGCCGTCCTCCAGGAGCGCGGCGGCCTGCGGCAGCGCCTCCGCGAGGGCGCCCGGCTCGTCGTTGACCGCCATGCGCACCGCCTGAAAGGTCCGGGTGGCCACGTGGGTGCGCTTGGACCACGCGGCGCGCGGCACCGCGCGCTTCACCGCCGAGACCAGGTCGGCGGCGGTCCGCAGCGGGCTGCGGCGCCGCTGCTCCACGAGCACGCGCGCGATGCGCCGGGCGTGCCGCTCCTCGCCGTACTCGGCGAGCAGGACCTCGATCTCCTCGGCGGCCAGGCGCCCGAGCAGCTCGGCGGCGGTGTCGCCCTCGGCGGGATCGAAGCGCATGTCGAGCGGCTCCTCGCCCTGGAAGGAGAACCCGCGACCGGACTCGTCGAGCTGGTACGAAGACAGCCCGAGATCCAGCAGCACCGCGGCCGCGCGCTCCACGCCCGCGTCCGTCGCGATCGCGCGGAGGTGGCGGAAGCTACCACGCACCAGCACCACGCGGGCGCCGAAGCGCTCGAGGCGGCGCGCCGCGCGCGCGAGGGCTTCCGGATCGCGATCGATACCGAGCAGGCGGCTCTCGCCACCCGCCGTCTCCAGCAGCTGCTCCGCGTGTCCACCCATGCCGATTGTCCCGTCCACCACCCAACCCCCACGACGGGGGCGCAAGAGGAATGTCACTTCGTCGAGCAGCACCGGTACGTGGGCGGCCGTTGCGTGCTCGGGTTCTCGCGATTGCTTCTTGCGCATGCCTAGACGCCCTTCAGGGCGAGGCGCTCGCGCAGATCGTCGAGCGGGCCCGCGTTCTCGCGCTGGTAGTGCGACCAGCGATCCTCGTCCCAGATCTCGAAGTGATCCATCATGCCGATGATCACCACGCTCTTGGCGAGGGCGCCGCGCTCGCGGTAGTCCTGCAGGATCTGGATGCGCCCGTGCGGATCGAGGATCACGTCGAGACCCGCGGAGAGGTACACGTGCTGGAAGCGGCGGCGATCCTGATCGAGCTTGGGCAGCGTGCTCAGGCGCTCCTCGAGCTCGCGCCACTTGTCCTCGGGGTACACGTCGAGCGACGTGCCGTTGGGCGCCATCACCAGGCGGTCACTGCCGCCCTCGCGCAGCACGTCCCGGAACTTCGCCGGAATGCTGAGGCGCCCCTTCGGATCGATCGTGTGCCTGAAATGCCCCCGAAACACTGTCTCCCCCACCGGGGGCCTACCTGCCCCCGGAACCGGCCTAGAATGACGTTTCAATGGCACTTCATGGGATTTCATCCCACTGCCGGGGACCATCCTAGAAGGGGTCGCTAGGGGTGTCAAGCGAAAACTCCAAGATTTTCAAGGTCATTCAGACCCACCCCCCGCGCCACCGGTTGGGGGTGGTGAGGCCGGGGCTACAGCAGGTAGAGGACGGGGTGTCTCGGGCCGGACCCTAGCGGGTCGGGCGGTAGTACGTGAGGGCCTCCGGCAGCCAGCCCTCGATCTGCTGGATGCGGGTGGCCTCGGAGGGGTGCGTCGAGAGGAACTCGGGGGGCCGCTGCCCCTTGGCGGCCTCCGCCATACGCTTCCACAGCTCGAGCGCCGCGCGCGGATCGTAGCCGGCCTTGGCCATCAGGATCAGGCCCAGGTGATCGGCCTCCGACTCCTGGGCGCGGCCCCAGGGCAGCAGCACACCGACCGAGGCGCCCGCGCCGAGGGCGGCGCTCACGAGCTGCACGGTGGCGGGATTGCTGCTCGCCATGCCCGCGAGCACCTGGGTCACCGTCTGCACGCCCATCTGCTGGCTCACCCGCTCGCCGCCGTGGCGCGCGAGCACGTGGCCGATCTCGTGGCCGAGCACCGCCGCGAGGCCGGCCTCGTCGCGCGAGACCGGCAACATGCCGGTATAGACCGCCACCTTTCCGCCGGGCAGCGCGAAGGCATTGACCTGCTTGTCGTCCTGGATGACCCGGAACTCCCACTGGTAGCCCAGGTCCGTGACCGCGGCGATCCGGCTCCCCACTCGCTGGACCAGGGCGTTCTGCTGCGCGTCGGTGGAGAGGGTCGCCTTGCCGACGATCTGCTGGAAGGACTGCACTCCCATCTGCGCTTCCTCGGTCGGCGAGACCAGCTGGATCTGCCGACGACCCGTGTAGGGCACGGTCTCGCAGCCCATGGGGGCGCCCAGAGCCAGGAGGAGAAGCGCGACGAGGACGCGACGGCGGCGCACGGCGGTCATTCTACCAGAGGCGATTGCGGAGCGTGGCCTGCGTCTCCATGAGCACACCCGCTCCGTCCCGACCGACCTCGAGCTGCACCTGCACTGCGATCACCGCCGCGGGATCGGTGGTCGCCACACCGTCCCGGTCGAGATAGGTCAGGCGGAACCCGCGCACGCCGTTGATCACGGGCTGGGCGCCGCCTCCCGCGTCCCGGCGCAGGATGGTCTCCCCCGCCCGCAGCAGGTAGGTCACGCGCTCGCGGGTCGGGTCGATCACGCCGTTGCCGTTGAAGTCGCGCTGGAACGCGACCCGGGCGGGCTCGGCCACCACGACCGGGGCGAAGCCCGCGGCGGTGGGGTCGTACCCGGCCTCGCGCAGCTCGCTCGCCATCCGCTCGAGCGCGTAGCGGGCCGACTGCTGCGCCTCCACCCGCGCGGCGCCCCACGCCCAGGCACGGAGCCCGAGGTGCAGCAGGGTGACGCTGGCGGCCAGCATCCCGCCGCCGACCGCGAGGGCCACCAGCATGTCCACCAGCGAGTACCCACCGTGTGCGCGCCGCGGGTCCACGCGCCAACACTGGCCACCGACGCGGGCACGCGCAACGCCCACATTTCGAGACGTCAGGATCGGGACACAGCGCGCTAGATCAAATGCAGTAACGCAAACCCAGAGGTGGCACGACCCACAAGACGGACCTAGGCCGCAGGCTCAGCGGGCCGCAGATGCGCCCAGGGCGCGATCTTCTCGAACGCGGCCGAGGCCCGCAGCACGGTGGCGTCCTCGAAGCGCCGCCCCAGGATCTGCAGCCCGATGGGCAGCTTGTCGGAGGTGAACCCGCACGGCACCGACGCGCCCGGGTGGCCGGTCATGTTGAACGGGTACGTGAACGGGATCCAGTCGTAGATCCCGGTCGGCGTGCCCGCGATCTCGCCGGGGCCGTCGAGGCCGACCTTGAAGGCCGCGCACGCGATGGTCGGGGTCAGGAGGAGATCGTAGCGCTCGAAGAGGCGGCGCGGGTGCTCCTCCCACGCCAGCCGGTCGAACCAGGCCTGGACGTACTGGGTGGGGCTCCAGCTCCGGCTCTCGTCGGCGATCGCGACCAGGCCCGCGTCGATGTCGTCGCGCCGCTCGCGCAGCGCGGGGCCGAGGCGGGCCGCGATCCCGCCCAGGAACATGGTCCTCCACGCGGCCTGCGGGCTCGGCCACTTCGGCGCGATCTCCTCGACGCGGCAGCCGAGCTCGCGGAAGCGCCGGGCCGCGCGCGCGCACGCCGCGGCCACCTCGGGATCCACCACCTTGGCGAAGCCGAGATCGGACGTCCACGCCACCCGCAGCCCCTTCACTCCGCCTCCCAGCGCCTTCACGTAATCCACGCGCGGCCCCGGCAGCGAGAACGGATCGCGCGCGTCGGGCCCCGCCGCCGCGTTCAGCATCAACGCGGCGTCCGCCACCGTGCGGGTCATGGGCCCGATGTGCGAGAGGCCCCACGCGGCGCTGAACGGATAGATCGGCACGAGCCCGAACGTGGGCTTGATGCCGTAGATGCCGGCGAGCGAGGCCGGGATGCGGATCGAGCCGCCGCCGTCGGTGCCGATGGCGAGCGGGCCCATCCCGGCCGCGACCGCCGCGCTGGCTCCCCCGCTCGAGCCGCCGGGCGTGCGATCGAGGTTCCACGGGTTGCGCGTGATGCCGAAGAGCAGATTGTGGGTGGCCCCGATCCAGCCCATCATCGGGGTGTTGGTCTTGCCGAGCTGGATCGCGCCCGCCGCGCGCATGCGCTCCACCATCGGCGCGTCCTCGGCGGGCACGTTGTCGGCGAAGAGCCGCGTGCCGAACGTGGTGCGGACCCCCTTGGTGATCACGAGGTCCTTGGTGGAGAACGGCACCCCGTGCAGCGGGCCGAGCGTCGCGCCCTTCTTCGTCATCATGCGCTCGGCCGCCCGCGCGTCCTTGAGCGCCTGGTCGGCAGTGAGCGTGACGAAGGCGTTGAGCCGCGGGTTGAGGCGCTCGATGCGGGCGAGCACCGCCTTCACCACTTCGACCGGGGAGAGCTTGCGGCGCTTGATGGCCGGAGCCATCTGGGAAGCGGGCATCCAGCAGAGGTCGTCCGACGTGGCCATGAAGAACCCCTCACTTTCTAGACTGCTCGCCTCGCCTTCGGCTGCAGCTCGCCCTACGGCCCTCTCCTTCCAGAGGAGAGGGGTCTCGAGGTTTAGGCGCCGCGGAGGC
>DATFUK010000086.1:0-7660 GCA_035260865.1 Candidatus Methylomirabilota bacterium
CGCGAGGTGGAGGCGAGCGGGTCCACCGCGGGATAGATGCCGAGCTCGGTGAGCTGGCGCGAGAGCACGGTGGTGGCGTCCAGATGCGCGAACGCGGTCGCGGGCGCGGGGTCGGTGATGTCGTCGGCGGGCACGTAGATCGCCTGCACCGACGTGATCGAGCCGTTCTTGGTGGACGTGATCCGCTCCTGGAGCGCGCCCATCTCGGTGCCGAGCGTCGGCTGGTAGCCGACCGCGGAGGGCATGCGGCCGAGCAGCGCGGAGACCTCGGAGCCGGCCTGGGTGAACCGGAAGATGTTGTCGATGAAGAGCAGCACGTCCTGCCCTTCCTCGTCGCGGAAGTACTCGGCCGCGGTCACGCCGGTCAGCGCGACCCGCAGGCGCGATCCCGGCGGCTCGGTCATCTGGCCGAAGATCAGCGCGGTCTTCTCGATGACGCCCGACTCCTTCATCTCGTGGTAGAGGTCGTTGCCCTCGCGGGTACGCTCCCCCACCCCGGCGAATACCGAGATACCGCCGTGCTGCTTGGCGATGTTGTTGATCAGCTCCTGGATGAGCACGGTCTTGCCCACCCCGGCGCCGCCGAAGAGGCCGGTCTTGCCGCCGCGGGTGTAGGGCTCGAGCAGGTCCACGACCTTGATGCCGGTCTCGAACATCTCGACCTTGGTGGACTGCTGGTCGAACGCGGGCGCGGGCCGGTGGATCGGGTACGTCTTCGTGCTCTTGACCGGGCCCATCTTGTCCACCGGCTCGCCGGTGATGTTGATGATGCGCCCGAGCGTCCCGTTGCCGACCGGGATCGAGATCGGCACGCCGGTGTCGTTGACCGGCATCCCCCGCGTGAGCCCGTCGGTCGCGGCCATGGCCACCGTGCGCACCTGGCTCTCGCCGAGATGCTGCGCGACCTCGAGCACGAGCTTCGCGGAGTACGCGAAGATGTCGGTGCTGCCCGCGCCCGGCACCTCGAGGGCGTTGTAGATGGGGGGCAGCTTGCCGGGCTCGAACTCCACGTCCACGACCGGCCCGATGACCTGAACGATCTTGCCCTGGTTCATCCCCTGCTCCTTGGCTCGGTTATGTGCTCTACGCTTCGACGGCTTGTCTCAGCGCTTCGGCGCCGCCGACGATGTCCAGGAGCTCCTTGGTGATCCGCTCCTGGCGCGCCTTGTTGTACTGGATCGACAGCACGCTGATCATTTCCTTGGCGTTCTTGGTGGCCGCTTCCATCGCGGTCATCCGGGCGCCGTACTCGCCCGCCACCGATTCCATCAGCGCGCGGTACACCTGGGTGGTCACGTGGCGCGGCAGCAGCGCGGCCAGGATGGCCTCGGGGCTCGGCTCGTAGATGTAGTCGCCGGGCGCGCCCTCCGCTCCGCCCTCCCCTTCGGAAGCCGCCCCCGACTCGATCGGCAACAGCTGCTCGCGCTTCACGCGCTGCACCGCCACCGAGCGAAACTCGTTGAACATGAGATGGACCTCGTCCACCTCGCCGGCCAGGTACTCCTGCATGAGGCCGCCCGCCAGCTCCTGGGCGTGGGAGTAGGCCAGCCGGTCGAAGAAGCCCAGCATCTCCGACTTGACCTCCCACTGCCGGCGGCGGTAGAAGTCCCGCGCCTTCTTGCCCACCACCACCAGCGTGACGCTCGTCTCGCCCTGCTCGCGGAGAAACGCGAGCGAGGCCCGCAGGATGTTCGAGTTGAACGCTCCGCACAGCCCCTTGTCCGCGGTGATGATCACGAGGCGCTTGCGCGCGGCGGGCCGGCGCACCAGGAGCGGGTGCGCCTCGCCCTCCGCGCGGCGGACCAGGCTCGACAGCAGCTCGGCCATCTTCACCGCGTACGGCCGCGCGGAGACGATGCGCTCCTGGGCGCGGCGGAGCTTCGCGGCCGCCACCAGCTTCATGGCGCGCGTGATCTTCTGGGTCGACTCGACGGAGCGGATCCGCCGGCGGATATCGCGGAGCGTGGCCATGGCGATCCGTCCCTAGGCGGCCTTGATACCCCGCGCGGCCATGAACTCGGCCTTCGCCGCGTTGATCGCCGCGGTCAGCGCCGTGCGCAGGTCGTCGGTCAGCTCCTTCTTGTTCGCGATGTCCCCCAGCACCTGCGCGTGGTTGCGATCGAGGAACGCGAAGAGGAACGTCTCGAACTCGCGGATCTGGTCCACCGGCATGTCGTCGAGCAGTCCCTGGGTCCCCGCGAAGACGATCGCGATCTGCCGCTCGACCGACTGGGGCGAGTACTGGCCCTGCTTGAGCAGCTCGACCATCCGCTGGCCGCGCGCGAGCTGGAGCTGGGTGGCCCGGTCCAGGTCGGAGCCAAACTGGGCGAAGGCGGCCAGCTCACGGTACTGGGCGAGGTCGAGGCGCAGCTTGCCCGCGATCTGCCGCATCGCCTTGATCTGCGCCGAGCCGCCGACGCGGGAGACCGAGATGCCCACGTTGACCGCGGGCCGGATGCCGCCGTAGAAGAGGTCGGACTCGAGGAAGATCTGGCCGTCCGTGATCGAGATGACGTTCGTCGGGATGTAGGCCGACACGTCGCCGAGCTGCGTCTCGATGATGGGCAGCGCGGTGAGCGAGCCGCCCTTCAACTCGTCGTTCAGCTTGGCCGCGCGCTCGAGCAGCCGCGAGTGGAGATAGAACACGTCGCCCGGATACGCCTCGCGGCCCGGCGGCCGCCGCAGCAGCAGGGAGAGCTGCCGGTACGCGGTCGCGTGCTTGGACAGGTCGTCGTAGATGCAGAGCGCGTGGCGGCCGGAGTCGCGGAAGTACTCGCCCATCGCGCAGCCCGCGTAGGGCGCGATGTACTGCAGCGGCGCCGACTCGGAGGCGGAGGCGATCACCACCGTGGTGTAGGCCATGGCGCCGGTGTCCTCGAGTATCTTCACGACCTGGGCGACCGTCGAGCGCTTCTGGCCGATGGCCACGTAGAAGCAGAAGACATCCTGCCCCTTCTGGTTGATGATCGTGTCCACCCCGATCGCGGTCTTGCCGGTGCCGCGGTCGCCGATGATCAGCTCGCGCTGCCCGCGGCCGATCGGGATCATCGCGTCGATCGACTTGATCCCGGTCTGGAGCGGCTCCTTCACGGACTTCCGGTCCACCACGCCGGGCGCGTAGCGCTCGATCGCCCGGGACTCCTTGGCGGCGATCGGGCCCTTCCCGTCGACCGGCTGGCCGAGCGCGTTGACCACGCGGCCCACGAGAGCCTCGCCGACCGGAACCTGGGCGATGCGCTTGGTGCGCGTCACCGGGTCGCCTTCCTTGATCTTGGTGTCGTCGCCCAGGAGTACCGCGCCGACGTTGTCGGCCTCGAGGTTCAGCACGAGGCCGAACACGTCGCCGGGGAACTCGAGCAGCTCGCCCGCGATCGCCTTCTCGAGCCCGTAGATGCGCGCGATACCGTCGCCGACCTCGATCACGCGCCCCGCTTCCTTGAGGTCGATCTCGGCCTCGTAGCCCTGGAGCTGACGCTTGATGATGTCGCTGATCTCTTCCGCCTTGATCATGTGCTATCCCCTTGCGAGCCGCTGGCGCATCCGCGCGAGCTGCCCGTCGAGACTGCCGTCGAAGATGAGGCTGCCGACCTGCGCGATGAAGCCGCCCAGCAGCGTGGCGTCGACCTGCTCTTCCAGGATGATGCGCTTGCCGAGCGCGTGCTCGAGCTTGCCGGAGAGCTCCCGCTTCTCTCCGTCCGTGAGGGCGACCGCGGTCCGCACCTGGGCGCGGGCGCGGCCGAGCTCGTCGTCGACGAGCGTCCGGTAGGCCCCGACGATCTCGGGCAGATGATCGGCCCGGCCGCGCTCCGCCACCAGGCCCACGAAGTCCTGGACGAGCTTGCCCGTTCCGGCCTTCTGCGCGATTGCCATCGCCACCCCGCGTCGATCGGCGGGCTTGATCCACGGGCGGGTCAGCACGTCGTGGGCTCCGGCGTCGCCGGTGAAGACCACCGCGACCTGCTCCAGCTCTCGCCCGATCGATTCCGTCGCGCCCGCTTCGCGCGCCACGTCGTAGAGGGCCTTGGCGTAGCGCCGCGCGGTCCGCTCGTGGGAGCGCACGGCTAGTTGACCTTGTCCACCCGGCCGATCGCGTCCTGCACGATGCGGCGATGATCCTCGTCGCGCAGGCTCTTGCGGATGAGCCGCTCGGCGGCGGTGATGGCGAGGTCGACCACTTCCTGGCGCAGCGCCTGCCGCGCGCGGGTGACCTCCTGGGCCATCTCGCTCCGCGCCGACTCCACCAGACGCCCTGCTTCCGCGCGCGCGCCTTCCACGAGCCGCCGCTGCTCCTCGGCCGCTTCCTTCAGCGCGGTCGCCCGGATCGCCTGCGCCTCGGCATATGCGGCCTGCAGCTTCGACGCGTGCTCCTCGCGTTCGCGCTGCGCGTCGGCCCGCGCCGCCTGCGCTTCCTCGAGCGACTTGCGGATGGCCTGGGTACGCTCCTCCATCTTGGCCAGGAGCGGCTTGTAGAGCAGCTTGCCCAGGATCAGCAGCAAGAGGAGGAAGTTGATGCCCTGGATGATGATCGACCGGTCCAGGTTGATGAGGCCGCCTCCGCCCTCGGAGGCCAGCGCCGCCGCCGGCACGACCCCGAGCAGAAGCGCAGCGATGGCGAGTACGCGAATCATGGTGAGTTCTTCTCCGGCTAGCGCTTTTGTGAAAGAAGGAACAACCGGTACACGAGTATCACGCGGGCGGGAAAACTGTCAAGGGTCTTCCGGTCGCGCGATCACGCCCCCACCTACTACCAGATCGCCCTGGTAGAACACCACCGACTGGCCCGGCGCCGGGGCCCGCTGGGGCCGCTCGAACCGCACCATAACCCTGCCGTCCTCGAGGGGCTCGATCGTCGCCGCCGCCGGCTCATGGGTGTGCCGGATCTTGGCCGCCACCGCGAGTGGGCCGGTCAGGACCGGGAGGCTGATGAGGTTCACCTGCTCCGCCCGGAGCGACTCCACGCCCCCGGCGTCGGCACCCCCCACCACCACCGCATTCCGGGCCGGGTCGAGCGCCGTAACGTAGAGGGGGCGGGCCGAGACCAGGCCCAGCCCGCGCCGCTGGCCGACCGTATAGTTGGCGAGCCCCTCGTGGCGGCCCAGCACCGTCCCCTGCCCGTCCAGGATCGGCCCGGGGACGAACGCCTCCGGCACCCGCCGGCGGAGGAACCCGCGGTAGTCGTCGTCCGGGATGAAGCAGATCTCCTGGCTCTCGGGCTTCTCCGCGGTCACAAGCCCGAGGGCCCGAGCCTTCGCGCGCACCGCGTCCTTGGTGAGATCGCCCACCGGAAAGCGCGCGGCCGCGAGCTGCGCCTGCGTGAGCGGCCAGAGGAAGTCGGACTGGTCCTTGCGCGCGTCGCGGCCGCGCCAGAGCAGGAAGCGCTCCGAGGCGGGATCGCGCGTGATGCGCGCGTAGTGGCCCGTCGCCACCGCGGCGGCGTCCCACGCGCGGGCGCGCTGCGCGAGCGAGCCGAACTTCACCTCGCGATTGCACGCCACGCACGGCACCGGGGTGCGCCCCGCCGCGTACTCGCGCGCGAAGGGCTCGATCACCGCGCGCTCGAACTCGCGCTCCGAGTTCAGGAGGTAGTACGGGATCTCCAGGCGCCGCGCCACCGCGCGCGCGTCGTCCACCGTCGCGGGCGAGCAGCAGCTCCCGAACTTCTTCGTCGACTCCTCCGGCTCGCGCCACGGCCACACGCGCAGCGTGACCCCGATCACGTCGAAGCCCTGCTCGACGAGGAGCGCGGCCGCGACGGAGGAGTCCACGCCGCCGCTCAACCCGACGACGATCCGCTCGCGCATGCGTGCGATCTTACCGCGGCCGCGCGGTGATCAGCTCGGCGAGTCGGTCGAGCTCCTCGCGCGTCGAGTACGCGATCTCGATCCGGCCCGCGCGCTCGTTGCCCACGAGCCGCACGCGCGTGGCGAGCGCCACACGGAGCGAGTCTTCCACCGCGGCCAGGTCGGGCGAGCGGCGGAGCTGGCGACGCGCGGGCTTGGCGCGCTGGGCCTGCACGCCCTCTTCCGTGGCGCGCACCGACCACGAGTGCGCCAGGATCTCCTCGCGGAGTCGGAGCTGGTGGGCAGGGGAGGCGAGGGAGAGCAGCGCGCGCGCATGTCCCATCGTGAGCCGACCCGCACGCAGGTCCGCCTGGATGATATCCGGGAGCTTGAGCAGTCGCACGCAGTTGGCGATGCTGCTCCGGTCGCGCTGAACGCGCTGCGCGAGCTCTTCCTGGGTCCAGCCGAACTCGGCGAGGAGGCGCTCATAGGCCTCCGCTTCCTCCATCGGGTTCAGATCCTCGCGGAGCAGGTTCTCGACCAGGGCCAGCTCGAGGCTCTGCGCGTCGGTCACCTCGCGAATGACCGCGGGGATGTGGACAAGGCCGGCCAGCTTGGCGGCCCGCCAGCGGCGCTCGCCGACGACCAGCTGATAGCCTTCACCAACGCGTCGGACGACGACGGGCTGGAGTACGCCGCTCTGCGTCAGAGATGCTGCTAGATCACGTAAAGCCTTGTCATCAAAGTCTTTTCTCGGCTGCTTCGGATTGGGTGCTATCGCGTCGGTCGGCAGCTCGACCGCGGCCGCCGCGCCTTCCGGTGCAGCTGGGGTAGGGGAGGAAGAAAGCAGGGCGCCCAGCCCCCGTCCAAGGCCATGCTGGCGATTAACCATGGGAGATCACCTCTCTGGCGAGATCGAGATAGGCCGTGGAGCCGGCCGACTTGAGGTCATAGAGCATAATGGGCTTCCCATGACTCGGGGCCTCGCTAAGCCTTATGTTTCGCGGGATTATGGTCGTCATGACCTGTTTGCCGAGGTGTCGCTGCGCCTCGGCGCGGACCTGGCCGGCCAGGCTGGTCCGGCCATCGAACATCGTGAGCACGACCCCTTCCACCTTCAGGTTGGGATTGAGCCGCTCGTGAACCAGCCCGATGGTTCGGATGATGTGGGCCAGCCCCTCCATGGCGTAGTACTCGCACTGGAGCGGAACGAGAGCTGCCTCGGCCGCCGCGAGCGCGTTGAGGGTCAGGATCCCGAGAGATGGTGGGCAGTCGATGATCACGTAGTCATACGCCTGGATGATGGCGGCCAGCGCGGCCTTGAGGCGCCCCTCTCGATTCTCCAGGCTCACGAGCTCGATCTCAGCGCCGACCAGGTCGATGTCCGAGGGGGCCAAGTGCAGGAACGGTAGCATTGTCGGTTTGACCACTTCGCCGAGCGGAACGCCCTCAAGAAGAACATGGTAGACGGTGCGCTCGAGCGCGGCCTTGTCGACGCCTAGGCCGGTGGTGGCATTACCCTGTGGATCGAGATCAACGAGGAGTGTCCGCCGCTCAGCGAGGGCGAGACCTGCCGCGAGGTTGACCGCGGTCGTAGTCTTCCCGACTCCACCCTTCTGGTTGACGACGGCTAGCGTCCGAGCCACATGTGCCCCCCGAGCTGTTCCACGTGGAACATTGGCTTCCGCGTTCCACGTGGAACGTTACCCGGGAACTGAGGTCGAGTTCAACTTTCTTTCAGGGCTTTGAGAAATACCCGGCTCTTGCGGGTCCCGGGGATCACGACCCGCACGACCTCCAGTGAAGTCTGGGGCTGGGGGCTGGGAGGGCCTGTCGCCACAAAAAGGCCACCCGGCTTCAGATATCGGCGGGCCAGCGGC
>DATFUK010000087.1:0-10919 GCA_035260865.1 Candidatus Methylomirabilota bacterium
GCCCGCGCCCGCCGCATGTCGCTCATCGACGAGGACGGCGGGCGGCGCGTGCGCATGGCCTCGCTCGCCATCGTGGGCAGCCACAGCGTGAACGGGGTGGCCGCGCTGCATACCGAGATCCTCGAGCGCGAGGTCTTTCGCGACTTCCACGAGCTGTGGCCGGAGCGCTTCAACAACAAGACCAACGGCATCACCCCGCGGCGCTGGCTCCTCAAGAGCAACCCCCCGCTGGCGGGGCTGATCGCCGAGACCATCGGGGCCGGGTGGGTGACCGACCTCGAGGAGCTCCGCGGGCTCGCGCCCCATGCGACCGACGCGGGCCTGGGCGTTGCCTGGCGGAAGGCCAAGCGCGAAAACAAGGTCCGGCTGGCCCAGACCATCGGGCAGCAGTACCAGCGGCGCGGTCAGGCGCTCACCGTCGATCCCGACTCGCTCTTCGACGTTCAGGTCAAGCGGATCCACGAGTACAAGCGCCAGCTCCTGAACGTCCTCCACGTGATCACGCTGTATAACCGCATCCGGCTCGGGCACGACGCCCCCCTCGTCCCGCGCACCGTCATCTTCGGCGGCAAGGCCGCGCCCAGCTACACGATGGCCAAGCTCGTCATCCGGCTCATCAACGCGGTGGCCGACACCGTGAACGCCGACGCGGCGGTCCGCGGCCGTCTCGCGGTGGCGTTCCTGGCCGACTACCGGGTCTCCCTGGCCGAGCAGATCGTCCCGGGCGCGGACCTGTCGGAGCAGATCTCGACGGCGGGCACCGAGGCCTCCGGGACCGGCAACATGAAGTTCGGCCTGAACGGCGCGCTGACCATCGGCACCCTGGACGGCGCCAACGTCGAGATGCGGCAGGAGGTGGGCGACGACAACATCTTCATCTTCGGCCTCACCGCGGCCGAGGTCGCGGCGCGGCGGCCGCACCACGACCCCTGGGCGATCTACCGCGGGGATCCCGAGCTCGCGATGGCGGTGGACATGATCCGGGCGGGCGCGTTCAGCCCGGGCGAGCCGGACCTCTTCCACCCGATCGTCGACTCGCTGCTGTCCGGGGGCGACCACTACCTCCTGCTGGCGGACTACGCGTCCTACGTGGCCTGCCAGGAGCGGGTCGCGCGTACCTACCGCGACGAAGCCGCCTGGACGGCGAAATCCATCCTGAACGTGGCCAACATGGCCAAGTTCTCGAGCGACCGCACGATCCGGCAGTATGCCGACGAGATCTGGCGCGTCACCCCGACGAGGGTCGAGTGAGCCCGGCCTACGACTTCGATCTGATCTGCATCGGGAGCGGCCCGGCCGGCCAGCGTGCCGCCGTGCAGGCCTCCAAGCTCGGCCGGCGCGCGGCCGTCGTCGAGAAACGACGCTGCGTCGGGGGGGCGTGCATCGACACCGGCACCATTCCGAGCAAGACCCTGCGGGAGGCGGTCGTGACGTTCTCCGGCCTCGCCGGAAAGGGTGACCGCCTGCCGTGGGCCCGGCTCGAGAGCCGCCCGACCTGCACGCAGCTCTTCGCGGGGGTGGACAGCGTGATCGCGCGCGAGGTCGAGGTCATCGAGAGCCAGCTCCGGCGGAACGACGTGACCGTCCTGTCCGGGGTGGCCTCGTTCGTGGATCCGCACACCCTCGCCATCGAGACCGACAGCAGCCGGCGACAGGTCACCGCCGAGCACATCCTGATCGCGGTGGGCACGGAGCCGGCTCCGTCGCCGGGAGTCAAGAACGACGGAGAGGTGATCCTCAACACCGACGACATGGTCCGCCTGAAGCAGCTCCCGCGCACGATGTGTGTGGTCGGCGCCGGGGTCATCGGGATCGAGTACACCTCCATTCTCGCGGCCCTCGGGGTGGCGGTCACGCTGGTGGAGCGGCGCGACCGGCCGCTCGAGTTCCTCGACCGCGAGATCGTGGACGAGCTGCTCCACCAGATGCGCAGCCGGAACGTCACGCTCCGGCTCGGCGAGGCGGTGGACTCGATCGACCTCGCCGCGGGCCCGCCGAGGAAGGCGGTGCTCACGCTGGAATCCGGCAAGCGGATCGTCACCGACTCGGTGCTCTTCTCGGCCGGCCGCGTCGCGGGCACCGAAGCCCTCAACCTGGCCGCGGCGGGCCTGGACGCCGACGACCGCGGGCGGGTCCGGGTGGACGCGAGCTTCCGCACCGCGGTGCCCCACATCTTCGCGGCGGGGGACGTCATCGGCTACCCCAGCCTGGCCGCGACCTCGTCCGAGCAGGGGCGCCTGGCCGCGTGCGCCGCGTTCGGCGTCGACGCGGGCCCGATGGGCGCGCACTTCCCGATCGGCATCTACTCGATCCCCGAGATCTCCATGGTCGGCGTCCCGGAGCACGAGCTCACCCGGCAGAAGATCCCCTACGAGGTGGGCGTGGCCCGCTACCGTGAGATCGCGCGCGGCCAGATCCTCGGGGACCACTCCGGCATGTTCAAGATGCTGTTCCACCGCGAGGACCACCGGCTCCTCGGGGTGCACTGCATCGGGACCGGCGCCACCGAGCTGGTGCACATCGGGCAGGCCGTGCTCGGCCTGGGCGGCGGCCTGGACTACTTCCTGAGCACGGTGTTCAACTATCCGACGCTGGCCGAGTGCTACAAGGTGGCGGCGCTCGACGCCTCGAACCGGCTCCGCTCCTGAGGTCGCGCCCCGCCCTTCAGCCCTCCATGAAACCGGCGAGCTCCGCCGACGAGACGCCGCGGTCCACGTAGCCGAAGGTGCCGCCCGCCTGCACCTCGCGGGCCGCGTCGATCAGGCCGCTCATCGCGGAGCGGTAGAGCGACGTCGCGAGGCTGATCCGCTTCACGCCCGCCGCGGTCAGCTCGGCCGCGGTGAACGACTTGCCCTTGATGCCCACCATGAAGTTGACCGGCTTCTTCACCGCCGCGCACACCGCGCGCACCGCGGCCAGGTCGGGCAGGCCCGGGGCCATGAGCACGTCCGCGCCCGCCGTCTCGAACGCCTGGAGGCGCCGGATGACGTCCTCCAGGTTGGGATTGCCCCGCAGGAAGCTCTCGGTGCGCGCGGTGAGCGTGAACGGGAACCCCACCGCGCGCGCGGCCGCCACCGCCGCGGCCACCCGCTCGGTGGCGACGCCGATGTCGAAGAGCGGCTTGTCCTTGTTGCCGGTGGCGTCCTCGATGGAGCCGCCCACCAGGCCGACCGAGGCACCGAGCCGGATGGTCTCGGCCGCCGCGGCCGGCGCGTCCGCGAAGCACTTCTCGAGGTCCGCGCTCACCGGCAGATCGGTCGCCTCCGCGATCGCGCGGCAATGCGCGAGCGCCTCCTCGCGCGTCACCTTCCCGTCACGGCGGCCGAGCGTGCCGGCCTCGGCGCCACTCGAGGTGGCGAGCGCCTGGAAGCCGAGCGCGGCGAGGATGCGCGCCGAGCCGGCGTCCCACGGGTTCGGAATCACGAATGCCCCCGGCGCCTCGTGGAGGGCACGGAAGCGGGCGGCCTTCTCGCTCTGGCTGACGGTCATGATGGGCCTCCTTGGACCGCCGATATTCTAGTGCACCCGTGTCCGACATTCTGGACATTGTGCCGGCCGCGCGCCGCGCCCTAGGATCCGCCCATGATCAAGACCGGGCGCGTCGAGTTCTACGATCGGCCCACCGCGTGGGGCCTGATCGTCGGGGACGATCAGGACCTCTACGTGATCCGGGGACGGGACGGGCGCGGGCTGACACCCCGGGTCGGCGAGCGGGTCTCGTTCGAGCCGCAACCGGGCACCGACGGCAAGCGCGCGACCGAAGTGCGGCTGGTGAGCCGGGGCCTCTCGTCGTTCGGGCGGGAGGCGGCCGCGAGCGGGGTCAGGCCCCTCCGATGATCTCGGGGACGACCGCGAAGCCGCGCGTGCGGATGGACTCGTCCACGCGGAGCTGGCGCCGCCGGTCGGCCGCGCGCCGCTCACTCGCGGCGGCCTCGGCGCGCTCGCGCCGCTCGCCATGACGCCGGTCGAGGATCACGGTGACCGGCTCCCCCGCGTACTCGCGCTTGAGGTAGTCGTACAGCTGGATATTGTGGCGCGCCACCACGAACAGGTGCCCGAGATGGAGGAGCTCCTCGGCGGCCCGCGAGAGCCAGAAGCGCATGTCCATCTCGCGCAGGAGGCCGAGCGCGGTGGCCAGGTGATCCTCCGCGCGCTCGCGGTCGCCCGAGAGGCGCAGGAGCCGGCCCAGTCCCAGGTGGGTGCGCGCCTGCAGCGGGCGCATCTCGAGCTCCTGGGCCAGGGTCAGCGCCTGGCCGTAGTACCCTTCCGCTTCCCCCACCTGGGGCGGCTCGCTCAGCGAGGCCAGCTCGCCCATCAGGCGCAGCGCGCCGGCCTGGTGGCCGCGCTCCTTGTGCCGCAGCGCCAGGTCGAGCGCGCGCTGGGCCACGCTCTGGGCGCGCTCGAGCTGGCCGGCCGCGGCCAGGCCCTCGCCCAGGTTCGTGGTCCAGAGCGCGAGGTAGGCGCGCACCCCCAGCTCTTCGGTCAGCGACACCCCGTCCTCGAGCAGCCGCATCCCTTCCTCGCGCCGGCCGAGCAGCACCAAGGTGAGGCCCAGCAGCGACGAGGGAATCGGCCGCCACACGTCGAGGCTCTTCTCGCGGCACGCGTCGAGGCTCCGCTGCAGCGCGGGCAGCGCGCGCTCGAGCTGGCCGCGGCGGAGCCAGGCCAGCCCGGCCATGGTGCGCGCGATGGTCTGGGTATACGCGTGGCCGCTCGCCTCCCCCGCGCGCTGCGCCTTGTCGAGCGAGAGCGCGGCCGCGTCGAACTCGCCGATCTCCGCGAGCGTGAACGCGAGCCAGCCGCTCGAGGTGACGTAGGAGACGCCGGCCTGCCCGCCCGGGGTCTCACCCTGCACCAGCTCGAGGGCCTCCACGTTCTCGCGCAGGGTCGAGTGCGCGCGCCGGTAGAGACCCTGCGCGTGACAGCTATAGCCCAGGTAGCTGCGGGCCAGCGCCTGCAGCCCCGGGTCGCCGGCCGCGTCGCCGATGCGCAGGCAACGCTCGCCGTACTCGATGGCCAGGTCCGGCTCACCCTTCAGGTAGTGATAGTTGATCAGGTAGGTGTACACGCGCGCCAGCCGCTGCTCGTCGCCGAGCTTCTCGGCCATCGCCTCCGCTTCCTGCGACAGCGTCAGCACTCGCTCGAGCTGGCCGAGCTGGAGCAGCGGCGAGCGCAGGTCGAGGCGCAGGTCGATCGCCTGCTCGGTGGCGGGCCGGCCCTCGGGCAGCCGCCCGAGCGCGGCCAGCGCCTGCTCGAAGAAGATGACCGCCTCGCGATTGGCGGAGCGCGCCGCCGCCTTGGTCCCGGCCTGGCGGAGATAGGCGACCGCCTTGGTCCACACCTCGCCGCGCACCGCGTGGTGGGCGAGCCGCTCGAAGTGCTCGGGCAGCCGGTCCGCGTAGAGCTGCTCGATCGCCTGCACCACCCGGCCGTGCAGGGTGCGCCGGCGATCCTGCAGCAGGCTCGAGTAGGCCACCTCGTGGGTCAACGCGTGGCGGAAGGTGTACTCCACGGTCGGGAACAGGCTGATCTCGTACAGGAACTCCCCGGACTGGAGCAGGGTCAGGTTGCGGCGCACCGTCTCCTCGGAGAGATCGGCGATCTCCTGCAGCAGGGCCATCGACACGTCTTTGCCGATGACCGCGGCGGCCTGCAGCAGGCGCTTGCCCTCGATGGGCAGGCGGTCGATGCGCGCGGCGAGCACCGCCTGCACGGTGGCCGGCATCTGGACCTTCTGCACCTCGCGGGTCACGCGGTAGTGCCCCGGCGTCCCCGCGAGCACCTTGGTCTCGGCCAGCGTGCGGACGCTCTCCTCGATGAAGAACGGGTTGCCCTCGGTCCGCTCGATCAGGAGCGCCTTGAGCGGACCGAGCCCGGGGTCGTCGCCCATGAGCGCGCGCAGCAGCTCCTCCGAGCTCTGGGGCGGGAGCGGATCGATCCGGAACTGGGTGTAGTAGCTCTTGCGCGCCCACCCGTGCTGGTACTCGGGCCGGTAGCTCACGAGCACGAGCGCGCGGGCCAGGGGCAGGCTGTCCACGAGGCTGTCGAGAAAGGCCTGGCTCTCCGAGTCCAGCCAGTGCAGGTTCTCGAACACCAGGAGCACCGGCTGCACCTGACCTTCACGCAGGATGAGCCGCTTGACCGCGTCGAGCATGCGCTGGCGGCGCTGCGGCAGGTCCGGCGTCTGCCACTCCGCGTCGTCCACCGGGACGTCGAGGAGCTGGAGGAACGCGGGCAGGGTGGGCCGCAGGGTCTCGTCGAGCGTCAGGAGCTTGCCGGTGACTTTCTCGCGGACGCGGCGGACGTCATCGCGCTCCTCCAGGTGGAAGTAGTTCTGGAGCAGCTCCTTGACCGTGAGGTACGAGGTGTTCTTGCCGTACGAGGTGGCCTGCGCCTCCATCATGAGCCAGCCGTGCGCGCGGTGGGAGTGGGTGAACTCCCAGAACAGGCGCGACTTGCCCACCCCCGGCTCGCCCGACACCGCCACCACCTGGCCGTGGCCCGCCGCGGCCCGCGCCATCGCCTGGTGGAGCGCGTCCACCTCGGCCTCGCGGCCCACGAACGGGGTGAGGCCGCGCGCGGCGCTGGCCTCGAGACGGGAGTGCACCTGCTCGGAGCGGACCAGCTCGAAGATCTCGACGGGCTCCGGCATGCCCTTCACCGGCACCGGCCCGAGCGCCTTGATCTCCACGTAGCCCTCGGCCAGCCGGAGCGTCTCCCGTGAGATGAGGATCGAGCCCGGGCGGGCGAGCTGCTCCATGCGGGCGGCGAGATGCGTGGTCTGGCCGATGGCCGAGTAGTCCATGTGCAGGTCGCTGTCGATGGCGCGCACCACCACCTCGCCCGAGTTGAGCCCGACGCGGATCTGCACGTCCACGCCGCGGCCGCGGCGCAGCTCGTCCGCGTACCAGCCGACGGTCTGCTGCATGCGGAGCGCGGCGTGACAGGCGCGCACCGCGTGGTCCTCGTGGGCGAGCGGCGCGCCGAAGAGCGCCATGATCCCGTCGCCCATCACCTGGTTCACGGTGCCCTCGTAGCGGTGCACCGCTTCCATCATCCGCTCGAGCACCGGATCCAGCAGGCGCCGGGCCTCCTCCGGATCCTGGTCGGCCAGCAGCTCCATCGAGCCCTTGAGGTCGGCGAAGAGCACGGTGACCTGCTTGCGCTCGCCTTCGAGCGCGTGCCGCGAGGTCAGGATCTTCTCGGCGAGGTGCTTCGGGGTGTAGCCCTGGGGGGACGGCTGACGCTCGACCGGCTCCAGGGTCGTCGGGGAGCCGCAGGAGCCGCAGAACCGCTTGTCCGGCAGCAGCTCCGCGCCGCAGCTCGGACAGCTCGTCACCAGCCGCGCGCCACACTCCTCACAGAACCGCACGCCCTCGCGATTCTGGGACTGGCAGCGGGGACACTTCACCTAGCCCTCCTCGGGCGGCGACGCCGGGACGATGATCCCGCAAGATTAGCCCGTCCCCCCGTGGGGGTCAAGGGCCCGCCCCCCCCGGCGCACGGGGCCGGCCGGGCCGGCCTGATCCCGGTCAGCGGGGCTCCTCGGGCCCGAGGCGATAGCGCCGGATGTCGGCGCGCACGTCGCGCACCGTGTCACCCTCGATCTCGATCCGCACCTCGTGCCGCTCCACGTCCCAGTGCCGGACGGTGGAGAGCCAGCCGAAAATACGGCGCGACTCCGGCAGGAGCCGGCGGCCCCGGTAGATCAGGGTCGTGTGCCCGGAGGCGGGAAACTGCTCCTGGCGCTCCACCGGGGGGCCGCAGAGCCCGATGACCTCGTCGAGGGTGGTCTTGCCCGGCACGATGCGCTCGAGCACCTCGCGGGCCAGGATCACCCCGGCCCGGGGATCGCGCCCGTCGCGCCACGCGCCGAGCTGCACGCGCGCGGCCACCACGTCGATCAGGCGCACGAGGCCACGCCCCAGCAGCGGGCCCATCGCCTGGCCGAGGGCAAAGATGAGGAGCGGGGCGGCCACCAGCAGCACGGTCTGGGTGCGCGAGAAGTAGCCGAACTGCACCGCGAGCTGCTGGGGGATGATGCCGTCGCCGCGATCGAGAAAGAGCGAGACGACCTGGGTGCTGTCGAGCGTCTCGCTAAGGCGCCGGATGGACGTGGGCGGATACACCTCGTCGATCTTGAGCCGGTCGGACTGGGGGAACTGCACCACCAGCTCGGCCGGGGCGTCGGCCAGGTGCACCACGCGATCGCGATGGGCGAGGTACATCGGAAACAGCGGGCGGTCGCGCACCTCGTTGAAGCCGATGGCCACCCGCGACGGGCCGCCGCGGATGATCGTTTCCACCCAGCCGAGCTTCTGCGGCTTCACCAGCCCGGCCACGTTGAGGGTGAGCTCCATGAGCCAGTGCCGGTCGGCGAGCCGCGGCGTCCACGGGATGCGGATGAAGGTCGCGGGCGGGCTCAGCCCCAGCACGCCGGTCTGCACGAAGGTCACGAACGGCGCGCCGGCGGCCTGGACCTCGGTGGCGCCGTCGGCCAGCCCGCGCGCGAGCAGGCCCACGCGGCCTTCGCCGATCACGTCGAAGCCGCGGTCCGTGACGTAGCGGGCCAGCGCCGCGTCGGGCTTCTCGGTGGGCGCGTCGTTCCGGATCTCGCCGGGCCAGAGGAGATAGATGTCCTGCGCCACGTCGGCGGCCTGCCGATCGGGCGGGAGCAGGAGGCTCCACGTCACCACCACCGGCACCGGCCCCGTCTCCTCGCGCACGGTGGCGCTGACCATCAGCGGCCCCACCGTGAACGGCGGCTCCGGGCGGGACGCGAGGAAAAGCTGCGCCTGGACGGGAGCGGGAGCCAGGAGGAGGAGGAGCGCGACCGCGAGAGACCAGGCAAGCCGGCGCATCGTCGAGGCTCGATCATACGCGTCCGGCCCCGGCCATGCCAGGCAGGCGAGCTGTGATGCACCCAGAAGGCTGTGGTAGGCTCCCGCCCATGAACGCCACCGCGCTGCTCGCCGAGTTCGTCACCAAGAGCCGGTACGAGGACTGCCCCGAGGCCGCCGTCGACGCCGCCCGTCGCGCCATCCTCGACTGCCTGGGCGTGATGCTGGCCGGCTCGGTCGAGCCGGCCGCCCGGATCCTGCAGCAGGTGGCGCGGGCCGAGGGCGGTGCCCCGCTGGCCACGGTGGTGGGCACGGGCCGCCGCACCGGCGCGGTGTGGGCCGCGCTCTGCAACGGCACCGCGGCCCACGCGCTCGACTTCGACGACACCAACTTCGCCCTGATGGGCCATCCCTCGGCGCCGGTGCTGGCGGCGGCGCTGGCCGCGGGCGAGCTGGCGCTGGCCGACGGCCGCGCGGTGCTGCACGCCTTCCTGGTGGGCTTCGAGGTCGAGACCACGCTGGCCGAGGTGATCAACCCCGCGCACTACGCGCACGGCTGGCACGCCACCTGTACGCTCGGGACGCTGGGCGCCGCGGCCGCGGCGGCGCGGCTGCTCGGCCTCGACGGCGCGCAGACGCGTCACGCCCTCGCGGTGGCCGCCTCGCAGTCCTCGGGGCTGAAGGAGAACTTCGGCACGATGACCAAGCCGTTCCACGCCGGCCACGCCGCGCGGAGCGGTGTGCTGTCGGCGCTGATGGCGCGCGAGGGCTGGACCGCCTCCGAGCACGCGCTCGAAGGTCCCCAGGGATTCTTCAGCGTGCTCGGCGCGGGCAAACGGGATCTCGAGCCCCTCGGGACCCTCGCCGCGCCGTGGAAGATCCTCACCACCGGGGTCGCGGTGAAGCCCTACCCGTCCTGCGCGTGCACGCACTCGATCATCGACAGCGCGCTCGAGCTGAGGCGCGTCGAGGGCATCCGGCCCGAGGACGTCGAGGAGGTGACGGTCGGCGTCGCCGCGGGGGTGCCGCGCATCCTGATCCACTCGCGCCCGCGCACCGGGCTCGAGGCGAAGTTCTCCGCCGAGTTCTCCGCGGCGGCCGCGCTCGTCGACGGGCGCGTCGGCATGGCCACCTTCCAGGACGACCGCGCGCAGGATCCGAGCCTGCGGCGCCTTATGGAGCGGATCCGGGTGGTGGTGGATCCCGAGATCCCCACCGATCTCGAGCGCCACATGTGGACACGCATGACCGTGCGATTGAAGGACGGCCGCTCGGCCAGCATCGGCCCGCGGCCGGTGCCGGGCCATCCCGCCAACCCGCTGACGATGGACGCGCTCCGTGAGAAGTTCACGGAGTGCGCCGCGGTGGTGCTCCCCGCCGACCGCGTGGACACGGTGGCCGAGATCGTCCTGTCGCTCGACGCCTGCCCCGATCTCCGGAGCCTGACCGCGATCCTCGACCCCGGCCGCTGAGCGCGGCCGCACTCCTCAGCGCGCGTCCGCGGAAACCCGCGGCGGGAGCCGGAAGAGCGACGCGGCGAAGAGCGACGCGGTCAGCACGAACAGCACCGCGTTCAGGCCGCGCCCCTGCGCCGGGCCGATCGCGGCCGAGAGCAGCACCGAGGCCGTGTTGTTGGCCACGTGGCAGATCACCGCGGGCACGACGCTGCCGGACCGCTCGGTGACCAGCCCGAGATAGATCCCGATGCCGGTGGCCAGCACGCCGTGCACCCACTCGCCGTGAATCACCCCGAAGGCGATCGCGGTCAACAGGATGGCCGGCCCCGCGCTCCACACCCGGCGCAGCCGCGTCAGCATGAAACCGCGGAAGAACAGCTCCTCCCCGACCGGCGCGAGACCGCCGATCACGATGACGGCCAGGAGAAGGGCTCCGGGGGTGGCGCCGGCGAGGGCCCCCGCGATCCAGTCGAGGTTGGCGCCGGGCCCCACGCCGAGCAGGATCGCGAGCGACTCGAGCGCCTGGCTCAGCGCGAGGATGCCCACGATCATCGCCACGATGACCCGGGCGGACGCCCGGCCCGGGAGCAGACGCAGCCGCTCGCGGCGGGACCGACCCGCC
>DATFUK010000088.1:0-6096 GCA_035260865.1 Candidatus Methylomirabilota bacterium
TTCCGGAAAGCCATAGAGCGCGAAGGCGGTGATGGAGTGGATGATGGCCTCGGCGGCGGCGCCCGAGATGCCCTGGCGCGCCATGCCGGTGCGCAGCTTCACCTCCACCTCCCGCATCGCCCGCTCCGAGCGCTTGAAGCCGAAGGCGCGGCGCAGCTCCTCCGCCTCCCCGCCGGTGAAGCCGGCGGTGGCCATCGCCATGCGGAGCAATTGCTCCTGGAAGAGCGGCACCCCGAGCGTGCGGCGCAGGATGGGCTCGAGATCCGGGTGCGGCACCGTGATCGCCTCGCGCCCCGCGCGGCGGCGCAGGTAGGGATGCACCATGTCGCCCACGATGGGCCCCGGGCGGATGATCGCCACCTGCACCACCAGGTCGTAGAAGCGCTCGGGCCGCAGGCGCGGCAGCGTCGCCATCTGGGCGCGGCTCTCCACCTGGAAGACCCCGATGGTGTCGGCCTGCTGGAGCATGGCGTAGACCTTGGGATCGTTCTGGGGGAGATGCGCCAGATCGACCTCGCCGCCGCGGCGCCGGATCATCTCGAGCGCGTCCTGGAGCAGCGACATCATCCCGAGCCCCAGGAGATCCACCTTGACGATGCCGAGCGCGGTGCAGTCGTCCTTGTCCCACTGCACCACGCTGCGCCCGGGCATGGTGGCGGGCTCGAGCGGGACCACCCCGTCGAGGCGGCCCTGGGCGATCACCATGCCCCCCGAGTGCTGGCCCAGGTGCCGCGGCAGATCCTGGATGCCGCTCCAGAGCCGGGCGAAGTGCTGGATGCGCGGCTCCCCGGGATCGCAGCCGGCCTCGCCCAGGTGCGCGAGCAGGCTGTCGCCCGGATCCGTGTACTCCCAGTTGCTCACGAGCTGGGAGAGCCGCTCGATCGTGTCGGCGGGCAGTCCCAGGGTCTTGCCGACTTCCCGCGCCGCGCTGCGGCCGCGATAGGTGATGACGTTGGCGGTCATGGCCGCCCCGAGGCGCCCGTAGCGCTCGTAGACGTACTGGATCACCGTCTCGCGGCGGTCGCCGCTCGGCAGGTCGAGATCGATGTCGGGCCACTCGCCGCGCTCGTCGGAGAGGAAGCGCTCGAAGAGCAGCTCCATGCCGACCGGGTCCACCGCGGTGAGGCCGAGCGCGTAGCACACCGCGCTGTTGGCGGCGGAACCGCGCCCCTGCACCAGCACGTCGTGCGCGCGGCAGTACTGCACGAGATCCCAGACGATGAGGAAATAGCCGGCCAGATCCAGCCGGCCGATCAGGGCCAGCTCGTGCTCGATCTGCCGCCGCGCCTTCTCGGCGAGCGGCCCCGAGCCGTACCGATCGCGCGCCCCCGCGTGGGCCAGCGTGCGCAGGAAGCCGAGCGGCGTCTCGCCGCGGGGCAGCGGGTACTCGGGGAAGCGGTAGCCCAGGTCCTTCAACGTGAAGCCGAGCCGGAGCGCCAGCTCGCCGGTGTTGGCCACCGCCTCGGGACAGTCCGCGAAGAGCCGCTCCATCACCGGGCCGCTCTTCATGAAGTGCTCGCTGTTGCGCGCGAGCAGCCGGCCCGCCGCCTCGAGCGTGGTGTGCTCGCGGATGCACGTGAGCACGTCGAGCAGCGGGCGATCTTTGCGAGCGACGAGCAGAGGCTCGTTGGTCGCGAGCGGGGCCAGGCGCAACCGCGCGGCCTCCGCGCGCAGCCACTCGTTGCGCGCCTCCTCCGGACGGCTCAGGTGACGCTGCAGCTCGGCGAAGACGTCGTAGCGGCCGTAGATCCCGACGAGCCGCTCGAGGCACTCGCGCCCGGCGGGAGCACCCCCGCGCGCCAGCGCGGCCGCCACCGGGCCGCGGCCGCCGCCGGTCAGGCAGACGAGGCCGCCCGCGAACTCGGCCAGCTCCTCGAACGTGGCGGCGCCTTTCCCCTTCGGCGCGCGCATCTTCACGCGGGTCAGCAGGCGGCAGAGATTCTGGTACCCTTCGCGATCTTCCACCAGCAGCGGCAGCCGGCTGCCGTCGGCCAGCGTGATCTCGGCGCCCACCAGGGCCGAGAGGCCGAGCCGGGTGCAGGCGCGATAGAGCCGGGGCGCGCCGTAGACGCCGTCGGCGTCCAGCAGCGCGATCGCGGGCTGCTCGAGCCGCGCCGCGCGCTCGGCCAGCGCCTCGGGCAGCGCCGCCGCCTCGAGAAAGCTGAAGGCACTCCGGGCATGCAGCTCGACGAACACGGACAGTCCTGCGAGGGGGGCTAGTCCCTGCGAGGGGCGCTAGTCGTAGATGCCTTCGAGGCGCCAGGCGGAGCCGTCGTGGGCCAGGCGGCAGAGCGTGCCGTCGGCCAGCTCCACGTCCCACTCGTCCTGCAGCCACGGGCGCGGGCTCCACCATTCGCCCGAGACGCGCCACGGCCCCACCCCGGCGACGATGCGCCCGGTGAGGCGGCCCGAGCGCACCGCCACCGGCCGACCGGAGGCCAGCGTCACCGACGCGGGCGCGGGCGGACGGAGGCGGCGGAGGGCGAGGGCGGGACCCTCTCCCCTGGGGGAAGAGGGCGGTGGGGCGGGGTGAGGCGGATAGGAGGCGAGGGCGACGGCGTCGGGGCGGTGGGTGTCGAGCAGCGCCGGCGCGCCGATGGCGTCGGCGCCCACCAGCGCGACCAGGCGATTCAAGGTGGCGGTGAGCAGGCGCGGAGCCGGGCGCGAGCGATCGGTGAGCGACTCCTGCGCGGGCGCGAGCCGCACCGGCCGGGCGCGGAACGTGAGCGCCTCCACCACCCCGCGCGGCGGGCGCGCTTCGAGCGCCAGCCGGAGCAGTCCGCCGACCGAATCGGCATCGGTGATGGGCACCGCGGGCGTGAGCGCGCCCTCGTGGACGCGGCCGGCGCCGAGGCGACAGGTCCACTCGAACCCGTCGGCCGCGAGCCCGGCCGCGCCGAGCCGCGCGCAGACGCGGGCGGCCAGCTCGCGCAGGCGCTCCACCACCGGCTCGAGCGTCTCGATCCCCCACTCGAACACGGCCGACTCCTCGAAGAGCGGCACCGGCCGCCACGAGACGAGCGGGCGCGGATCTTCTCCGCGGGCCAGGCGCTGGACCCGGACGCCGTCGCCGCCGAGCCGCTCGAACAGCCCCGCGGTGGGCAGCGCGGCCAGCTCGCCGAGCGTGCGGAGCCCCCAGCGCGACAGGCGCGTGGCCGTCTCCTCCGGCAGGTCGAGCAGCGACAGCGGCGCCGGAGCCAGATACGCGGCATCGCCGCCCCGCTCGACGATCGTCACCCCCCGGCCGAGGCGCGCCGCGGCGAGCGCGGCGATGCGGCTCTCCGCGATCCCCACGCGGATCTCCACGTCTACCGCCGCGGCGGCGTCGCGGAGCCGCGCGGCCAGGCGCGGCTCGTCGCCGAAGAGCCCTTCGAGCCCGGAGGCGTCGAGATAGATCCGGCCGGCGCCGGCGTCCTCCACGCGGGGGGAATGAGCGAGCGCCACCTGGAGCAGCGCGGGCCGCGCCGGGTCGTTCCCCGCGGGTTCATTCCCCGCGGGTTCATTTATCGTCAGCAGGCAGACGATGCGGGTCATAGCGTCCAGTCGAGCGTCCAGGATCCCCCCTCACCCTGTCCCCTCCCCAGAGGGGAGAGGGTATGAGCGTGGGAGGGGCGGGAGCGGAAGATGGAGACCTCGGAGCGGAGCCCGACCAGGCGGGTGAGCGGGCGCAGCCCCATCCAGCGCGGCGCCAGCCGCCGCGTGGCCAGGATCAGGGAGGCGGGGCTGCCCTCGCGATGGCGGGCGCTCCGGGTGATCAGGATGGTATCGGTGCCCTCCACCGCGCGCTGCAGCCGCACGTGGGCGGAAGCGGGCATGGGCCCGAGCTCGTCCAGGTCCAGCACGACCAGGACGAACCCGGGACAGCGGACGAGGAGATCAGCAGCGCTGAGCGCGACCCGGAGCCGGCCCCCACACTTGACCCACAGCAGCGCGGAGAGATCGGCCCCCGCGGTCGCGGCGGAAGCCGGGTCGAGCGCGTCCATCCCGTCCACGAAGGCCACCTGGCCGCCAGAAGTCGTGATCCGGGCGATGAGGGCCAGGAGCAGGCTGCTGCCTCCGGAGGATCGGGGACCGACGATCTCGCTGAGCCGACCCGGGGGGAACAGACCGAGCAGGCCGTCGATCCCCTCGCGCTCCCACCCTGGCGGAGGTGAGGACTCGATCGGGATAGCCATATAAGATGACCAGGGGCGTATTACACATCACCTGTTGAGTATACGCAACCACAAAAAAAAGGCTACGTCTCCCGTACCCGGCCAAGCCCCCCGCGGACCAGCGCCACGTAGGCCACCGCGTAGACGAGCACGCCCCAGAGGTAGATCGCCCAGCTCCCCGCCCAGATCGGCGACCCCGCCGCGTCGCGCGTGACCCCCTCGTAGGCGAAGATGCTCAGCGACACGCCGGCCGGCCCCATCAGCAGCGCGGCGATGATCCGCGACGTGAGCCCGCGCGTGGTCGCCCACGGCGCCAGCAGCAGCCCCGCCTGCGAGGCCAGCCCCATCACCCCGAAGATCGCGAGGCTGATCAGGTCGGTGCGCTCCGGCTCCACGCTGCGGCCGAAGCCGTACGCCGCGGCCGCGAATGCGGTCGCGAGCGACAGCCCGGTGAGCCAGGTGGCCGCGAAGAAGGCGACGAGCACACCGGCTCGCTCAGCCAAGCCAGGGGCGGTCCACGTGGAGCAGGGCCTGCGTGCGGGACATCAGCGGCCGGCGAACTTCTCCTCGATACCGTGCCACCAGTCGAATCCGACCCGCCGGAAGATGTCCATCGGGCCGAGCACCGGGCCGGGCTGCCAGTCGGTGCCGTGCTCCTTGAGGAACGCGAGCGACTTCTCCATCGCGGGCACCGCCGCGGCCATGCACACTGCGGGGAAGATCACCATCTTGAAACCGATGCGCTCGAGCTCGGCCACCTTGATCGCGGGGGTCTTGCCGCCGATGACCATGTTGGCGAGCAGCGGCGCCTTGATCTCCTTCGCGACCCGCCGGATCTCGTCCTCGGTCTGGGGCGCCTCGAAGAAGATCAGGTCGGCGCCCGCCTGCGCGTAGCGGTTGCCGCGGTCGATCGCGTCCTCGAGCGAGGTGACCGCACGGGCGTCGGTGCGGGCGATGATGACGAAGTCGGGATCGGTCCGGTACTCGGAGGCCGCGCGGATCTTGTCGCAGAACTCCTCGGTGGGGATCACCTGCTTGCCCGCGATGTGCCCGCACTTCTTGGGCGCCACCTGGTCCTCGATGTGCAGCCCCGCCACGCCCGCCTTCTCGTACTCCCGCACCGTGCGCACCACGTTCAGCACATTCCCGTAGCCGGTGTCGGCGTCCGCGACGACCGGCAGCGACACGCAGGACGCGAGATGCCCCGCGTGGTTGGCCATCTCGGTGAGGGTGGCCAGGCCCAGGTCGGGCTGGCCGAGGTGCGAGGCCGCGGTGCCCGCGCCGGTCATGTAGACGGCCTGGAAGCCGGCCGCCTCGATCAGGCGAGCCGAGAATCCGTCGTAGGCGCCCGGCGCGACGATGATCCCGGGGGCGTTGAGCATCTGGCGGAGGCGCGTGGTGGCTCGCATACGGAAAACCTTTCCCGGGCGTTCGGCCCGACGGGGACTTGCGTGGCGATCGGAGGCTCGGCGGCGATGCTGATTGTCGGCCAGGGGCCTCGCGCTTGTCAAATGCGGCCGGTTCCGCTTGCCCCCGGCGCAACAATGGTTCCATGCGACGTCACCACGATCCCAAGCGAGGGCCCGGTCCATGCGACGGTTGACGCTAGCCTTCCTCCCGATGTTCATCCTCGTCCTCTCGCCGGTCGGCCCGGCCCGGGGCGACGAGGTGCTCTTTCTCAACGGCGACCGGCTGTCCGGCAAGATCCTCAAGGCGACGGGCGGCAAGCTCACGATCAAGACCGATGGCGCGGGCGACGTGGTCGTGGACATGTCGAAGGTGAAGACCTTCTCGACCGACGCGCCGGTCGAGGTCGGGGTCAAGTCGCAGGCGCCGGTGAGCGCGGACGTGGGCGCGGGGCCCGATCGCTACGTGGAGACCGCGCCCGCACCCGGGGCGCCGCCGGAGCCGGTGGCCATCGCCGACATCAGCGCGATCAACA
>DATFUK010000089.1:0-3643 GCA_035260865.1 Candidatus Methylomirabilota bacterium
CCGCCTCGACGTCGAGCGCCTTGATGGACTGGAAGAGCCGGGTCTTGCTCATGGTCAGCCGGTATTGCGAAGGCCGGCCGCGATGCCGTTGATGGTGACCACGATGATCTCCCGATATCGCGCGGCGTCGTCGCCGTCCTGGTCCGCCAGCGCGCGCAGCCGGCGGAGCATCTCCACCTGGAGGTAGTTGAGCGGGTCCACGTACGGGTTGCGCAGGTGCACCGAGCGCTGGATCACCGGATCGCCGTCCATCAGCTCGGCGTGGCCGGTGGCGCGCAGGATGGACTCTCGCGTGCGCACGAACTCGTCGCCGATGCGGGTGAACACCGCGGTGGCGAGCGCGCGGCTCGGCACCAGCTCGGAGTACAGCGCGGCGATGCCCATGTCGGCCTTGAGCAGGGACATCTCCGCATTGTCCAGGATGGCCCGGAAGAAGGGCCAGCCCGCGTACATCTCCCGCAGGCGGCCCGCGTCGACATGTCCGAGCGCGGTGCCGAGGCCGTACCAGCCCGGGAGATTGAAGCGGCTCTGCATCCAGGAGAACACCCAGGGGATCGCGCGCACCGCGCTCCGGGTGAGGCCGCCCGCGCGGCGCACCGCGGGCCGCGAGCCCAGGCGCAGGCGCGAGAGCTCCTCGATCGGCGTGGCGGCCCGCCAGTACTCGAGGAAGCCGGGCGTGCGCTCGACCAGGTCGTGATAGGTCTCGCGCGCCGCGCCCCCCATCAGGTCCATCGCGTCGCGCCAGGCGGGGTCGAGCGGCGCGGCGGCGTCGCCGGCCTCGTCCGCGGAGGCCAGCAGCACCGCGCTCACGATCTGCTCCACGTGGCGATGGGCCAGCGCGGGGTCGGCGTAGCGTGACGCGATGGTCTCGCCCTGCTCGGTCACGCGGAAGCGGCCCTGGACCGTGCCGGGAGGCTGGGCGCGGATCGCGCGCCCGGCCGGCCCGCCGCCGCGCGCCACCGTGCCGCCGCGCCCGTGGAAGAGGGTGAGCCGGACGCCGCGCTCCCGACAGGTCCGCGCGATGGCCTCCTGGGCGCGATAGAGCGCCCAGTTGGCGGCCAGGTAGCCGCCGTCCTTGTTGGAATCGGAGTAGCCGATCATGACCATCTGTTCATCATCGCAGGACGCGAGGTGGGTACGGTAGACCGGCAGGGCGAAGACCGCCTCGAGCGTGCGCGGTGCCGCGTCGAGATCGCCGAGGGTCTCGAAGAGCGGCACGATCTGCCGGCCGCCCGCTCCGCCCGCCCAGCGCGCCAGCAGCAGCACGGTGAGGAGATCGGCGGGCCCGCGCGTCATCGAGATGATGAACGGTCCCAGCGACTCGCGGCCGTAGATGGCCTGGGCGCGGGCGAGGAGACGGAAGAGCCGCCAGGTCTCGGATGCCGATTCGTCGAGCGCGAGCGCGGAGATCTCCGAGGCCTTCGGCGCCGGTTCGGCGAGAAGCCGGAGCAGCCGCGCCGCGCGGGCCGGCTCGTCGCGCTCCGCGAAGCCGGCCTCGAGGCCGAGGCGGGCCAGGATGCCGCCGAGCGTGGCCGCGAGGCGCCCCGAGTCCTCGCGGATGTCGAGCCGCGCCGCGTGCAGGCCGAAGGTCTCGAGCTGGTGCTCGAGCGCGCGGATCCGGTCACCAGCCAGCGCGGGCGGGACGCCCTGCGCGACGAGGTCCACCACCGCGCGGACCTCGGCGGCGGTGGCGCGCGCCGCGTGCGGGGCCTCGTCGAGGAGGCGAGCCGTCATGTCTTCCCTCGAGGCCGCCTCCAGGTCGGCGGCGAGCAGCGAGAGGGCCAGGCGGTACGGCTCGCCCGCGTAGCGCTGCTCGAGGTAGGCCACGTGGGCGGGCAGGGGGCGGCGCGCGTCGAGCCAGGCGGTGAGCGCCTCGGGGGGCGGGCAGCGCCGGCCGCTCACGCTCAGGCGCCGGGCCAGGTCCTGGACGGAGCGCCGGTGCCGCTCGACCGCGAGCCCGCGATGCAGGCGCAGGGTCTCGGCGGTCAGCTCGGTGACCACCGACGGGTTGCCGTCGCGGTCGCCCCCGATCCAGGAGGCCACCGTGAGCCACGCGGGAGGCGGGACGAGGTCCGGGTAGTGGAGCGCCACCGCGGTCTCGAGATCGGCGTCGATGCGGGGCACGAGCTCCCAGAACACCTCGTCCACGAAGTAGAGGCCGGTGCGCACCTCGTCGGTGACCGCCGGGCGCGTGGTGCGCGCGCGATCGGTCAGCCAGAGCGCGGTGATCTCCGCCTGGAGTCCGGCCAGCAGCTCGCTCCGCTCCCGGGGTAGCAGGTCCAGATCTTGGAGACGTCGCAGGGCCTCGCCGATCCGCTGGAGCTTGGAGAGCACGGTGCGGCGCTTGGCTTCCGTCGGATGCGCGGTGAGCACCAGCTCCACGCGCAGTCCGCGGAGGAGCGCGGCCATCCGCTCCGCGCCCAACCCGCGGGCCGCGAGCCGGGCGATCGCCTCCCCGATGGATTCGCCGATCGGGGCCGGGTGCTGCGCGCGCTCGCGGGCGCGCAGGGCCTGGATCCGGTGCACTTCCTCGGCGAGGTTGATCAGGTCGAAGTAGACCGCGAAGGCGGAGGCGGTGGCGCGCGCGGCCTCCAGGGAAAGGTCGGCGACGGCCAGGGGCAGGCCGACCGCCGCGTCCATCTCGCCGGCGCGGCGCGCCTTGGCGAGCGCGCGGATGTGCTCCTCGGTCTCGAAGAGGGCGACCGATTCCTGGGCGCGCAGGACCTCGCCGAGCGCTTCGCCCAGCAGGTGGATGGTGGCCGAGAGGTCCACGTGCGGCGCCCTCCCGGTGGCTCAGGGGCTCTTGTGGAGCGCGCCGTCCTTCATGATCATGCGGATCGCGCCACGGTCCTGGAGGATCGCGATGTCGGCGAGCGGATCGCCGTCCACCAGCAGCAGGTCGGCGAGGGCGCCCGCCGCCACCACGCCCAGCTCGCCGGGGCGGCCCATGATCTCGCCGCCCAGCCGGGTGGCGGCCACGAGCGTCTCCATCGGCGAGTAGCCGAGGAGCTTCACGAAGAGCCAGAGGTCGCGCGCGTAGGTGCCGTGGGGCGTGTACACGAAGCCGTAGTCGCCGCCCGGCAGCACGCGGATACCGCGCCGGCGCATGCGGCCGATGGTCTCGACGGAGGCGGCGAGTTCCCGCTCGAAGTCCACCGCGCGCTCCGGCGTCACGCCCCACTGGCGGTTGGCCTGGGTCAGGTTGTAGGTGATCCCGAGCGCGGGCGCCACGAAGACCCGATCGCGCGCGGACTCCAGCGCGTCGAGCGCGGCCTCGTCGCAGTAGTTGGCGTGGTAGATGACCTCGATGCCGTGCTTGACCGCCATGCGGACCGAGTCGCCGCTCCGGCAGTGCGCGCACACCCGAAGCTCGCGGGCGCGGGCCACCTCCATGGCCGCCGCCACCTCGGCCTCGCTCATGGGGGTCAGCTCCGAGGACCAGGCCGAGGTCCCGAGGTCACCCGACAGATTGAGCTTGAGCAGATCCACGCCCTCGCGGGCCAGGAGCCGGCAGACGCGGCGGATCGCGTCGGGGCCGTCGGCGACCCAGCAGAACGTCGGCGTCTCGTGATACGGCAGGTGGAGCAGGTTGCTGTCGCCGAGCCCGCCGCTCACCGTGATCTCGGGCCCGTTGGCGAGGAGG
>DATFUK010000090.1:0-19982 GCA_035260865.1 Candidatus Methylomirabilota bacterium
GGGGGGTTGTCCGGCCCCTGGCAGCTCGGCAGGCACGCGATCTCGGTGTCCAGATGCGGGCCCATGAAATAGGGGATCGCATACCGCGGACGGCCCACCGGGGGCAGGGCGCGGTGGGGCGTGGACTTGAACCGGCCGTTGGTCCAGCGTTGCAGCATGTCGCCCGAGTTCACCGCGAAGGAGCCGGGCACGTACGGCACGTCGACCCACCCGCCGTCCGGCATGCGCACCTGGAGCCCGGGCACCTCGCTCTGGGCGAGGAACGTCATGAAGTTGGAGTCGGTGTGCGGCGCGATGCCAAACTGGTTCGGCTCGGCCGCCACCGGCGGGTAGTGGGTGAGACGGAAGCTGAACTGGCTCTCCGCGAAGGCGCCGTCGAAGCTATCCGGCGGCAGGTCGAGGGCCGTGGCGCAGAGCGGCAGGAGCTGCCGGCCCAGGGCGTCCACCGCGTCGGTGTAGGTCAGGACCGCTTCGCGAAAGCCGGGCAGATTCGCGGGCCACTGGTTCGGCCCGGCGAAGCGACGTCCCGCGCGCACGAGCGGGTCGTCCGGTGGGCGCTCCCGCTTGATGAAGAACGCCTCGTTGAGGTCCGGCTTGTCGTTGGCGTTCACGTCCGAGGTCCACACCGCGTACCGACCGAGCATCATGTACCCGTTGTTGTGCTCGTTCATGCGCAGGGCGAGCTTGCCCTCCATGGGCTGCGCGTGAAAGCGCCGGGCCTCGGCGAACGTGGCGTCGATCAGGGTCTGCGGGATACCGTGGTTCACGATCACGAAGAAGCCGACGTCCCGCAGAGCGTGGCCCAGCTCCGCGGCGGTGCCGGCGTACGCACCCGGTCGTTTCTCCAGGTAGGGCGCGAGGTCGATGACGGGAATCATGACGAAGACCGGCTTGTCGCCCTCGCGCTGCCGTTGCGCAGGAGGGCGCCCGGCAGCGCGCCGTCCGCCGCGACCGCGTCGCGCCCCCCGCGCCGGATGATCGTGCCGTTCACGATCACCGCCTCGATGCCGCTGGCGTCGGCCACCAGGCGATCGGCCCCCGCGGGCAGGTCGTGCACCCGGCGCAGCTTGCTCGCCCCCACGGTGGCCGGGTCGAAGACGACGACGTCGGCGGCGAGGCCGACGGCGAGGCGTCCCCGGTCGGTGATCCCGAACACCTCCGCCGGCCGCGAGGTGAGCATGCGGATCGCCTCGGGCAGCGCGATCGCCTGCTTCTCCCGCACCCAGCGGCTCAGCAGGTAGGTCGAGAAGCACGCGTCGCAGAGCTGGCTCGCGTGGGCGCCCGCGTCGGACAGCCCCAGTACCGCGTCGGGCTCGGCGAGCAGCTCGGCCACCTCGTCCTCGTCGTGGTTGAACACCGCCATCCGGAACCGCGCGTCCAGGTTCGTCGCGAGAGCCAGGTCCAGCGCGAGGTCGATCGGATGCACTCCCCGTTCCGCCGCCACCTCCGCCACCGTGCGCTCCTCGAGCGACGGATCGGGCGGGTACCAGGAGATCCACGTCCGGGCCCAGCTCAGCCCGGCGAAGACGGCGCCCTTCCTCGGCCGGTCGAAGCTCTCCTTGAACGCGCGCCGGAACTCCGGGTCACCGTAGAGCCGGACCTTGCCGGGGAGGTCGGCGATCGAGATCGGCTTGAACACCGACATGCTCTCGAAGATGAACGGCTCCCGGAACTGGAACTCGAAGTTGAGGGTCCGGCAGGTGACCTGGGGGACCACCTGCAGGCCCTGCTTGACCAGCGCGCGCGACTTCTCGAGCAGCTCGCGGTGGGAGCCGGGCCCCATCATGCCGGCCAGGAGCGCGGTCCAGGTCACCGGGCGTCCCGTCGCGCGGGCCAGCGACTCGAACTCCTTGAAGAACAGGTCGCGCCCGACGGTGGCTTGAACGATGCCGCGACCCGCCTCGCCCAGCGCCCCGGCCAGCGCCTCGATCTCGGCGTACTCGGCGGCGCGGCTCGGCACCGGCTTGCCCGCGTAGCCGATGTGGGTGGAGGCCTTCGAGGTCGCGAAGCCGATCGCGCCGGCGTCGATCGCCTCGCGCACCAGCGCCCGCATCCGGGCGATCTCCTCCGCGGTCGCCGGCCGCTCGGTCGCCTCCTCGCCCATGACGTAGAGCCGGAGCGGGGTGTGCCCGAGGAGCACCGCCACGTTCAGCGCGGTGCCGCGGCGCTCGACCGCGTCGAGATACTGCGGGAAGGTCTCGAACGGCCACGCCTCCCCGAGCCCCGCCTCGAGCGCGGCGAGGCTCATGCCCTCGACCTTCTCGAGCGTGCGCATGATGAGGCCGCGGTGGTCCGGGCGCGTCGGCGCGACGCCGAAGCCGCAGTTGCCCATCACCACCGTGGTCACGCCGTGCCAGGGGGAGATCGTGAGCATCCGGTCCCACATCACCTGCGCGTCGTAGTGGGTGTGGACGTCGACGAAGCCGGGCGAGACCACGAGCCCGCCCGCTTCGATCGTCTGGGCCGCGCTGCCCTTCGCCTCGCCGAGCGCGCTGATCCGGCCGCTCCGGATGCCCACGTCGCCGCGCACGCCCGGACGGCCGGTGCCGTCCATGATCGTTCCGCCCCGGATGACGAGATCGAAGTCCATCGCTCAGGCCCTGGCCAGGCCGTACAGCTCGGCCACGTTGTCGTGGAGGATCAGGCGCAGCTCCGCCGCGGTCAGGTTGGCCGCGTGCTTGGCGAGGAGCTCCTGCGAGTGGGGCCACGTCGAGTCACTGTGCGGGAAGTCGTTGGCCCAGAGCAGCCGGCGGATATTACACAGGTCCTTCATCTGGAAGGCGACCCAGTCGTCCTGGAAGGTCGTGTAGACGTGCTCCCGGAAGTACTCGCTCGGCATCTTGGTGAGCGTGCCCGACGGCAGCCAGTAGCGGTGCCGGTCGTAGGCGTGGTCCATGCGGTACATGAAGTGGGGCACCCACCCCGCGTCGGCCTCGACGCAGACCATGCGCAGGCGCGGATGCCGCTCGAAGACTCCGCCGAACACGAAGGTGCCCACCAGATCCTGGCAGCCGCGGATGATCGACATGAACGCGTTGAGCTTGGGCCCGCGCACCTTGAACGTGTCCTGCTGGCTCGTGAGGATGTGGAAGGACAGCGGCAGCCCGAGGTCGATCGCCGCCTCGTAGAAGGGCGCGTAGACCGGGTCGTGGTAGTCGGCCACCGCCGGGTTGCCCGGCATCATCACCCCGCGTAGCCCGAGCTCCCGGATCTTCCGCAGATCGCGGATGCCGTCGTCGACGGAACGCATCGCGGTCTGCCCGATGCCCAGGAGCCGGTCCGGATGCGTGGCGCAGTACTCGGCGATCCACAGGTTGTAGGCGTCGAAGCACGCCTGCTTGTAGTCGAAGTCGGGATGGTTGCAGATCATCATGCCGACGGTCGGGTAGATCACCTCGGCGCTGACGCCGTCGCGCGCCTGGTCCGCGAGCCGGGCCTCGGGGTCCCAGCCGCCGCGGTGCAGGTCCTCGAAGCGGGCCCCGAACATGGTGAGGTCCTCCGCCGCCTTGCCGGCGGCGGCGATGAGTCCCATCGGGATCGGCTTGTCGATCCCGTCGATGACGAACAGATCGCCGCGCTTGGCGTCGTGCACGAGCCGGGGGGCCCGGTCCCGGAAGCGCTTGTCGATCCGGGCGGTGTAGGTGTCCGGCGGCTCGGTGATGTGTGAGTCGGCGGAGATGATCGGGCCGTCGGTGACCATGTGGCGCGTCTCCTCAGAAGGCCGTGGGCTCGCAGGATGCCGAGGGCCCCGGGACCTTATCCGGGGCGCCGCGCCAGCGTAGCGAAGATCGCCGTCGGTGTAAAGGCAGCGCGCGCGTCTCTCTCGCGCACGCCTCGGCGAGCTTGACCCCTCCAGGGCCGGCGACCAAGCTCCCGCCATCTCGATGCAGCGCGCGAGGAAGGAGCTCGAGAACATGACCGACCTCGTTCAGGGAATGACTCTGATTCCGCTCCTTCGGCGAGCGCACGTGATACCGGCAAGGACGTGGAAACCGTGTTCCTGTACGTGCCGAATACCGAATACCTTCTAGGGGGCAGAAATAGGCGCTCAGGTGTGACGGGCTGGTCCGGAGGGCCGACGGCGGGCGGCCAGGAGAGCATGGCCCAGCCCCTCGAGCGATGATACCGTTGGGGGGCAAAGATAGCGGCCGGTTCGGTCGCAGGTGCGGTCGGCGTTGGACCGTCGCCTATCATCATCAACCAGGAGATCCGTTCATGGCGCGTCTGAACTTCGGTGCCTTCATCGCCCCCCACCACCCGATCGGAGAGCACCCGATGTTGCAGTTCCGCCGGGATCTCGACCTCGTGGAGCACCTGGACAAGCTCGGGTACGACGAGTTCTGGTGCGGGGAGCATCATTCGAGCGGATGGGAGATGATCGCCTCGCCGGAGATGTTCCTCGCCGCGGCGGGCGAGCGCTCGAAGCGCATCAAGCTCGCGACCGGCGTGATCTCCCTTCCGTATCACCATCCGTTCAACGTGGCGCAGCGGATGGTGCAGCTCGACTACATGACCGGCGGCCGGGCGATCTTCGGCTCCGGGCCGGGCGCCCTGGCGTCGGACGCGCACACCCTCGCGATCGATCCGATGCTCCTCCGCGACCGCCAGGACGAGGCCATCGGTGTCATCCGCCGCCTGTTCCGGGGCGAGCGCGTCACCTACAAGTCCGACTGGTTCGAGCTCCAGGACGCCGCCCTGCAGCTGCTCCCGCTGCAGGAGGAGATGCCGTGCGCGGTCGCCTCCCAGATCAGCCCCTCGGGCATGACCCTGGCCGGCAAGCACGGGATCGGCATCATCTCGATCGGGTCGCTGTCGGAAGAGGGCCTGAACGCCCTGCCGACGCAGTGGGGCTTCGCGGAGGCCGCGGCGGCCAAGCACGGCCAGACCGTCGACCGCAAGAACTGGCGAGTGCTCCTGAGCTGGCACATCGCGGAGACCCGCGAGAAGGCCCGCGCCGAGGCCCGCGACGGCCTGTTCCGCCACCACAACGAGTACATCACCGCGACCCTGCAGCGGCCCGGGGCGCGCCCGTTCACGACGCCCGACGAGGCGGTGGACAAGACCGCGTTCGTCCCGGGCGCGGTGGCCACGATCGGCACGCCGGACGATCTGGTGGCGCGGATCAAGTCCGTCCTCGACATCTCGGGCGGGTTCGGCACCGTCGTCGGCTTCGTCCACGACTGGGCCAACCCGGAGAACACGATGCGGAGCTGGGACATGGTGGCGCGCTACGTGGTGCCCGAGATCAACGGCTACGTGGCGAAGCTGAGGCAGTCCCGCGAGTTCGTCGCCAACAACCGCGAGTACTTCAACCGCGCCCGCGAGGCGGTGATGGCCAAGATCACCGAGAACGAGGCCGCGGCCGCGGCGCTCGCGGTCACGAAGTCGCCGCTCCTGGCCGCCTCGTCCGGCAACGTGCCCGACCTGGACCAGGCCCGCGCGCGTTCCTCGTCGCGCTGACGGGGAGGAGGCACGCATGGCACGCACCGCGATTCAACCGGCCGACATGGCGGATCCACGGCCCCGCTACACGCATGGCTGGCGCGTTGGCAACACGGTCTACGTGGCCGGTCAGCTGGCTCTCGACAAGGACGGCGGCCTCGTCGGTCCGAACGACATCCGCGCGCAAACGCGCCGCGTGCTCGAGAACATGCGCCGGGTCGTCGAGACCGGCGGCGCCAGCCTCCGGGACGTCGTGAAGGTCACCGTCTTCGTCACCGACATCCGCTACCGGGAAGGCTACGGGGAGGTCCGCCTGGAGTTCTTCCCCGCCAACCCGCCGGCCAGCACGTTCGTGCAGGTGGCCTGCCTGGCGATACCCGGCGCCCTGATCGAGATCGAAGGGGTGGCGGTCGTCGACTGAGGCGCGAAGCGACCGGGGCGGCGGCTACCGCGGGCTATTGGGAGCGTCGCGCGCCGCACGACTTCTGGGCGGCAGTGGTCCCTCGATTCGCAATGCGGTCGCCGGGACCGGCCCATCGATCGTCGCGACCTCCTCCACCTGGCTGAAGTCGTTCCCCACGAGACGGATCCGGGCGGTGTCCGCGTCACTGAGCCGCACCACGACCTTCGTTCCGGGGCGCGCTCGAAGGCGACTGAGCTCGTAGTCCCGCACCGAACGCAGCCAGACCAGGGGCTGGCCTTCCGCGGGGGGCATCGCGCGAAGGTTCCTCATGCGCGCATGGTCGACGTCATCCAGCACCACCGCGGGACGCGCATCCGGCCGCTCGGCGTCCAGCTCGATATCATCCAGGGTCAGGCCGCGCCCGTGCCGGCAATAGAGGCCGTACGCGGGGAGATCCCGGAACATGTACGCATCGGGATAGGCCTTCTCCTTCTCCAGCACCAGCTGCGACGCGACCTCGGCCCCGGCCCCGCCCTTGGCGATGATCCGGACGTTCTTCAGCGCAATGTCCGCGACGGGAGACCCGGGCACGCCCGTGATCGAGGAGGCGGTCATCGCGCCCACCGCGACCACGTTCGAGATGGAGACGTTCTTCAATGTACCGGCCACCGGCACGTCCTGCGAACGTCCGCGCTTGCCCAGGCGAACGAAGATGGGCGCCCGAACGTCGGTCATCCGGATATCCGAAACCGTGACGCCCTCGAGATGTCCCCCGTCCACCGTTTGGAGGGACACGCCGGCGCTCAGGTCGCCCTTCCATGCGTGGGACTGCCCGACGATGGTGCAGTTGCTGAACACGATGTTCCTGAAATCGCCGACCGATTCGGTGCCCAGCTTGAGGGCGTTGTGAACGGTGGTGAGATGGCAGTTGGTCACCCTCACATCCTGAGTTGGGCGGCGAACTCCGAGGGCGAAGCTCGTCTTGAGCACGATCGCGTCGTCCCGGGACTCGACGCGACAGTCGTTGATCCGCACATTCCGGCAGCAGTCCGGATCGATCCCGTCGGAGTATCCGTTCTGGATGGTGACGCGATGGATATCCACGCCGTCGCAGCCGAGGAGGCTGATGTTGTAGTTCGGGGCGTTGGCGATGGTCAGATCACGAATCCGGATGTTGCGACACCGCTTGAGCGCGATCGGCTTGGGCCCCCCGCGGCTCGAGCGGTTACCATCGATCCGCCCGGGGCCCAGAATGGCGATATCGACGAGGTCGAGCCCCTGGAGGAGGGCGGACCGGAAGTCCGACGTCTCCGGGTCCGAGAACGGGTCATACGGAAGACGTTCGGCCGCATCGAAATGCTCGTCCGCCTTGCTCGCGATCAGGGTGGCCCCCGCGTCGAGCCGCAGGGTCACGCGGCTGCGGAGGTGGAGCGTGCCGGAGACGTATTCGCCGGGAGGAAGGAAGACGGTTCCCCCACGGGGTCCGGCGGCGTCGATGGCGGCCTGAAGCGCTCGCGTGTCGATGGTGCGGCCGTCGCCCTTTGCCCCCTGACCGCGGACATTCAGCTCGTCGCGGACGCCCGCAGCCCAGATGGGCCGGGTGGACAGGAGCAAGGGCGCCACGAGCCCAATGGAGCGTTCCAGGAACGCGCGTCTCGAGTGGTTCATCTGCTTCTGCGGGAGAGCGCAATCACCGTGCCATGCTGTTCCGCGGCTCGGGTGACTGGTCGAAGTCCTGATGAATGCAGGACGCGGAGGGCGCTTGCCTTCGCCGGAGCCCGGCTCCGGACTGCGCCGGACCGAGCGGGCCCGGTAGACGCTACCGACCACCCGGAAGGGTCGACCCAGTCTCTTGCCCGATTCGTGGCTGCCCGATTCGGGCACGATACCCGAGCCGGGTCGGCCGGCCGCGTCCAACCCGGCGTTTTTCTGGAAGGCGGCCGTTGGCATTGCGGATGCCTTGACCAACCCGGCCACGCTGCCCTGACGGGAGGGCCGCACGGTCGGCGCCGCGATGGGGCGGCAACAGAAGTCCCGGTTCACGCCGTCTTCCTACTATAGAGGCTTGTCAATGTCGACTGGGACCGGCCGCGCCAGACCGTCACCGCGCACGCATCGGCTGATCGCGTGATGGACCGGCGCACGTTCATCCACACCCTCGCCGGCGGCCTGGTCGCCGCGCCGTTCGCGGCCGGGGCGCAGCCACTCGAGAAGCCCTATCGCATCGGCATGCTCGAGCGGACGTCGCCGGAGGTCAACGCCGCCAACGTCACCGCCTTTCGACAGGGACTGCGGGAGCTCGGATACGTCGACGGGGAGAACCTCGCCATCGAGTACCGATCGGCCGATGGGCGCGACGAACGGTTCCCGGATCTGGCGGCCGAGCTCGTCGGGCTGAGGGTGAGCTTGATCCTGACGAGGGGCACGCCCGCGTCACTGGCGGCCAAGAACGCCACCACGACGATTCCGGTCGTCTTCACCGGAGTCGGTGATCCGGTCGGCCAGGGCCTCGTCACCAGCCTCGCGCGCCCGGGCCGGAACATCACCGGCCTCAGCGCCGCGGTGACGGAGATCTTCCCGAAGCGGGTTCAGCTGATCGCGGAGATGGTTCCGAGAGCCGCGCGGATCGCCGCCCTCTTCAACATGAGCAACCCGGCGCTTCCCCCTCAGTGGAGAGAGGTCGAGATGGCGGCCCGGTCGCTGAGTGTCGAGCCCCACCTCCTCGACGTGCGCAAGCCCGAGGACCTGGCGCCCGCGTTCGATGCCGCCGGCCGGCAGCGGGCGGACGCGCTCATCGTCGGGCTCGACACCCTCACGCAGGCCAATCAACGGGTCATCGTCGACCTGGCCGCGAAGCGCCGGCTGCCCGCGATCTACGCGTCCACCGAGTTCGCCGGAGGTCTCGTCGCCTATGGCGTCAACTACCCGGAGATGTATCGTCAGGCCGCCAGCTTCGCGTCCAAGATCTTCAAGGGCGCCAAGCCGGCGGACCTCCCCGTGGAGGAGCCCACCCGGGTGGAGCTCGTCATCAACCTCAGGACCGCCAGGGCTCTCGGCTTGACCATCCCGCAGTCGGTGCTATTCCGCGCGGATCGGGTGATCGAGTAAAGATCCCCCCATCCTGGGCCCCGGAAGGTAGGCCCCGCCCGGCCCGGCCGGAGACCTCGCTACATCGTCTTCCAGTCACCCGCGCCTTCGAAGGCGGCGGCGGCGCGGTAGATCGTCGGCTCGTCCCAGTGCTTGCCCACCAGCATCATGCTCACCGGCAGGCCGTCGCTCATGCCGCACGGGATGGCCATGGCCGGATGGTGCGAGATGTCGAAGGGCGCGGTGTTGGTGATCATCTCGAGGGCCCGCTGCACCACTTCCTCGCGCGGCGCGCCCGGCTTCGGCATCGGCTGCGCCTTCATCGGGGTCGTGGGCATCATCAGGAGGTCGTGCTGGTCGAGGACACTGTCGTAGGCCGCGATCAGGCGCCGGGTGATGTTCATGGCCTTGCCGTAGTAGCGGCTGCCGTGCTGCTCGTGGATGTAGGTGCCGAGCATCGTGAAGAGCTTCGTGGTCTCCGACAGCTCGTCGGCCCGCTGCCGCCAGCCGCGATGGAAGTCCATCAGGCTCGCGACGTAGAGGTCGGGGCGGCTCAGGCCGTACCCGTCGCCCCACATCATGGTCTGGGTGAGGCCTTCCACCCCGATGGGGAGCCAGAGCGCGCCCGCCAGCGTGTGCCACGGGATCGAGACCTCGGTGACCTTCGCGCCGAGCTTGCCGAGCAGCTCGCCCGCCTTGCGGACCTTGGCGTCCACGTCGCGCTCGGAGTTGGGCAGGCCGAAGCCCTCCTTGACGATGCCGACCTTGAGGCCGTCGACCCCGCGGCCGAGGGCCTCGGTGTAGGGGTGCACCTTCGGCGAGTACTGGCGCGGATCGTAGCCGTCGGCGCCCGCGATCACCTCGAGGAGGAGCGCGTTGTCCTTCACCGTCCCGGTCATCGGCCCGGTGTGGTCGACGTAGATCTCGATCGGCATGATGCCGGTGTAGGGGACGAGCCCGTGGGTCGGCTTCATCCCGTAGATGCCGCAGAACGACGCGGGCATGCGGATGGACCCGCCCTGGTCGCCGCCGATCGCCATGTCGGCTTCGCGCAGGGCGACCAGCACCGCGCTGCCCGACGACGAGCCGCCCGCCGAGTAGCCCATCTTGTGCGGGTTGTGAACCGGGCCGGTCGCGTTGGTGTGGCTGCCCCCGGACAGGCAGAAGTACTCGCAGTGGGCCTTGCCGAGGATGGTGCCCCCCGCATCGAGGATGCGGGTGACGATGGTGGCGTCGATCTCGGGCGTATAGCCTTCGAGCGTGGAGGCGCCGTTCATCATCGGCACGCCCGCGAGCATCACGTTGTCCTTGAGCACGACGGTCTTCCCCTTGAGCTTTCCACCGGGGGCGCCCTCCACCCGCGACTTCACGTACCAGGCGTTGCGCGGGTTGTCCGCGGGCTGGGGACGGATCCCGGGGGTGCGCGGGTACTTCACGGGCGGGAGGTTGTCCGGGAGCGCGTCGACCACGTTGTACCCGTCGATGCTCGACTTCATGAGCTCGCGGAAGGACGTGAGGTCGCTCTCGGAGAGGGAGAGACCCATCGTGGCGGCGATTGCCTTGAGCTGATCTACGGTCGGCGGTGATACGGCCATGGGAGCCTCCTTGAAGAACTGGTTGGGTCTACGGCGCCAGGTAGCGCAGGAGCCGCGGGTCGTTCCGGATCGTCGCGGACGGGCCCTCGAGGGCGACCCGGCCCCGGTCCAGCACGTACGCGTAGTGGGCGACCCCGAGGGCCAGCTCGAGGTGCTGCTCGACGATGACGAGCCCGATGCGGGTCGCGAGCTCGGCGAGGCGCGCGGCGATCTCCTCGATCACCCCGACCCAGACCCCCTCGGTGGGCTCGTCGAGCAGGAGGAGCTTCGGGCGGGTCAGGAGCGCGCGGCCCACCGCGAGCATCTTGCGCTCGCCGCCGCTGAGAGTGCCCGCGCGCTGGTCGAGCCGCTGGCCGAGCTTGGGAAACAGGGTGAGGACCTCGTCGATGGCGCCGGGGTCGCGCCGTGTCACCGCCCCGACCGCGAGGTTCTCGCGCACCGACAACCGGCCGAACACCGCGTGCTCCTGCGGCACGTAGCCGAGGCCGCGCCGCACGCGCTGCTCGGTCGGCGTGCGGGTGTCGTCGCGCCCTTCGAAGGCGATCTGCCCTTGTCGCGGCTTCAGCTCTCCCACGATGGTCCTGAGCAGCGTGGTCTTGCCGGCCCCGTTGCGCCCGAGCACGGCCACCGCCCCCCGCTGGCCCGCCGCGAGGTCGACGTCGAACAGGGCCTGGCTGTGGCCGTAGAACGTCGACAGCCCGCGGACGGCGAGCAGGGGCGTCTCAGACACGGGTGAGGTAGACCTCCTGCACCTTGGGGCTGGCCTGGATGGCCTCGACCGATCCGCTGTCCAGCACGCTGCCCTGGTCGAGCACGGTGAGCACGTCGGACACGTCGCGGATGAAGTCGAGGTCGTGCTCCACGATGAGGACGGCGCAGCGGGCTTTGATCGGGGCGAGCAGCTCGCCGGTGAGACGGCGCTCCTCGAGGCTCATCCCGGCGGTGGGCTCGTCGAGCAGGAGCAGGGTCGGGTCGGTCGCGAGGGCCATCGCGATCTCCAGCCACTGCTGCTCGCCGTGGGAGAGCGTGCCCGCGAGCTGGTCGGCCCGTCCGCGCAGGGGGAAGCGCTCCAGCGCGGCGATGACCGACTCGTGCCGCGCGCGCCGCGTGGTCGAGCGGAGCAGCGACACCAGCGAATCGCGGCTCTGCAGCGCGAGCAGGACATTGTCGTACACCGACAGCGCGGGCAGCACGCTGGTGATCTGGAACTTGATGCTGAGGCCGGCCCGCGCGCGCTCGGAGGGGGCGACGCGGGTGAGGTCGCGGTCGGCGAAGCGGATGACCCCGGTGTCGGGCATGAGCGCGCCCGCGATGCACTTCATCAGGGTGCTCTTCCCCGATCCGTTGGGGCCGATGAGCCCGTGGATCTGGCCCGCCTCGACCCGGAGATCCACGCCGGCCAGGGCGCGGAGCTCGCCGAAGCGCTTGCTGACGCCCGCGACCTCAAGCAGCGCCATGGCTTCCGCCAACCTCCGAGCGGGCGGGCGCCCGGCCGAAGCGGCCGAATCGCTCGCGCTCGGTCACCACGAGCCCCACCAGCCCGCTCGGCCGGAAGAGCACGACGAAGAGGAGGAGCAGGCCGAGGAGGATCGGCCAGAAGGTCTGGAAGTTGTCGGCGAGCAGGAAGCTCACGTACTCGATGCCGGCCACCCCGATCACCGCGCCGACCAGCGTGCCCACCCCCCCGAAGAGCACGTAGAGGACGATCTGGGTGGACAGCAGCACGCCGAGCATGTTCGGCCACACGAAGCCGTCGTGGAACGCGGCGAGCGCGCCCGAGAGGCCGCAGATGCCGCCGGCCAGGGTGAAGACGATGGCCTTGAAGTGCTGGACCCGGTAGCCGAGAAAGCTGATCCGCTCCTCCTGCTGCCGGATCCCCGCCAGCACCAGGCCGAACTGGGACCGCACGAGGGCGCGGCAGAGCGCGTAGACGACGACGAGGACCACGAGGGCCAGGTAGTAGTAGACCGGGCCTTCCGCGATGGTGAAGGGGCCGGCGGTGAGCGGCGGGATCGAGGGGATGCCGTTCTGCCCGCCGAGGTAGTACCAGCCGCGGGCCAGGCGGTCGGCCGCGTAGGCCCCGGTGAGCGTGCCGAGGGCGACGAAGATCGTACTCGGCGGGTAGCGCCCGAGCAGGAGGAACCACGCCATGGTGAGGGCGAGCACGAGCCCGATGATCGTGCACGCGGGCACCACGACGAAGATCGAAGTGAAGCCGAGGTCGCGGGCGAGCAGCGCCGCGCTGTAGGCGGCGGTGCCGTAGAAGAGGGCCTGCCCGAAGCTCATGATCCCGGAATACCCCCAGAGCAGGTCGAAGCTCAGCGCGGGCAGGCAGACGAGCACGATACGCGTGGCCAGGACGATCCAGAAGTGGTCCAGCACGAGGGGCAGGCCGAGGCCCACCGCGAGCAGGACCAGCTCGAGGACGAGGATCAACGGTCGCCTCGACCTAGCACTCCTTGGGGTCGACGAGCCCCTTGCTCTGCGAGACCACCTCGTAGTTTCCGTTCTTGGCGACCGCGATGTACATGTTCATCTTGCAGTGCCGCTTGCCCGGCACCATCTCGGCCGCTCCGCCGGGCCCCTCCTCGATGCGGGCGCGGTCGAAGGCCGCGGCCACGGTGTCCCGGTCGACCTTCTTGGCCTTGTTGACCGCGCTCTCCCAGAGCTTGAGGCCGCGGTACATGCCGGTGGCCGCGCTGCCCGCGGTGAAGAGGACGGTGCCCGGGTAGAGCTTGTCGTAGTCGGCCTGCAGCTTGGCGCTGAACGGATCCTTGATCGCCCGGAAATAGTCGAGGCAGCTGGCCAGCCCCTCGAACTCGTGGGCCGCGTTGATGTTGAGGGTGTTCTCGTCGTAGTACACGCAGGACAGGCGCCCGCCCCGCTTGGTGAAGCCGGCCTCGTAGAGCTGCTTGATGAAGGGGCCCACGCCGGGCGGGATGACCGTGTTGAAGACCACGTTCACGTTGTTGGTCATGATCTTGTTCACGGTCGCGCTGTACTCGACCTGGTCGAGGGGGTAGTACTCCTCGAACACGACCTCCCCGCCGTTGGCCTGGATGACCTTGCGCGCGTACTGGTTGAGCAGCTTGGGCCAGACGTAGTTCGCGGAGGGCAGCGCGAAGCGCTTGCCCCCGTTCTTGATCAGCCAGGGGATGAACTCGTCGCACTGCTGGGCCGGGGTCGGCCCGGTGCAGAAGATGTAGGGGGTGCACTCCTGGCCCTCGTAGAGCTGGGGATAGATGTAGAGCGTCTTCCCCCGCGTCACGATCACGTCCTTGATGGCATTGCGCATCGAGCTGGTGATGCCGCCGAACACCACGTCGACGCGGTCGCGCTGGATGAGCTTGCGCACGTTGTTCACCGCCACCGATTCGTTGGAGGCGGTGTCCTCGATGAAGAGCTGCAGCGAGCGCCCCAGCACCCCGCCCTTGGCGTTGATGTCGTTGGCCACCATGGTCGCCACGTTCGCGTTGGCCTTGCCCGCGAAGCCGATGGGCCCGGTGAGGTCGGTCGCGATGCCGACCTTGATGGGGTTCGACTGTCCCCAGGCCGGCGGCACCACGAAGCTGCCGCGCCCGAGCGCGACCGCGCCGGCCGCCCAGGCGGCCCCGGTGAGGAGTGAGCGGCGGGTCAACGGTGCGGTCGACGGGGCGAGATCGCGCGATGGGGGCATGATCAGCTCCTTTGGGTGGAGAGAAGACCAGCGGGCCGGAACTTGACGATGACGATGGCGATCACGAACACGAGCACGTCGGCGAGGACGGGGCTGAGCACCCACGGCAGGCCGGCGCTCAGGACCCCGATCACCGCGGCGCCGAGGGCGGGCCCCTCGAACGACCCGACCCCGCCGAGGAGGACGGCGAGGAAGCCCTGGATCAGGAAGCGCACGCCGAGGTCGGCGAACATCGAGAAGATCGGCACCATCAACCCGCCGGCGAGGCCGGCGAGGCCGGCGCCCACCGCGAAGGTGAGCGCGTAGACCCGGTTGGTCGAGATGCCGGAGGCCCGCGCGAGCGCCGGGTTCTCGAGGGAAGCCCGGATCGTGAGGCCGAGGCCGGTGCGCGCCAGCACGAACCAGAAGACCGCGATCACGATCGCGGTGACGAGGATGATCACGCAGCGCCAGCGGGAGAGCTGGACCGCGCCCAGGCTGAACGAGCCGATGAGGGGGTCGGGCACCGAATGGTACAGGCCGCCGATGAGCCCGCGCACGCTCTCGCGGATGACGAGACCGATGGCGTAGGTGCCCAGCATGGCCACGACGGGCTCCGCGTAGAAGAACCGGATGACCCCGCGCTCGAGGGCGAGCCCGACGAGCGCCACCGCGAACGGCGCCACCACCATGCCCGCCCACACCGGGTAGCCGTGGCTGTGGGTGAGGTAGACGGTGTAGGCGCCCAGCAGCAGGAATTCCCCGTGGGCGAAGTTGAAGACGCCCATCATGCTCGCGATCACGCCGAGGCCGGTGACCATCAGCACCATGATGGCGCTGAAGCTCGCGAGATCGAAGCCGACGCTGACGATGTTTTCCACGGCGATCGCTCGATCCTGGTTTCGGGTCGCGGCCTCCAGGGCCCTGAGGGTTGCACGATCCTCGCCCGGACTCAAGGGCCTGTCGCGGTCGCGATTCGCGCGGCGCGCGCTTCCCGGAAGACGGGAGCCACCGGGCCGGGTATGATGTGGTCCGCCTCGCCAGGACCGAGTCACGTCTGGCGGCCGCGATCGCGTCACCGACCGCATGAGCGAGAAGACGCTCGGATCGAGGAGAGGCCAGGTGAAGAGAGTCCTCGGACCGGGCGGCGTGTCGGTCCTGCTCCTGATCGTCGTCGGGCTGGAGGGGTGCGCTAGGCCGGTCCCGCGCCCGCTCGCGGGGCCCGATCAGCCCGGCGTGCAGGCCGCGCCTCGCGCCTCGTCACGATCCGATCGGTTGCGAGACGATCCGACCCGAAGCGCGCCGGCCGTCGAGACACCCACCCCGCCGCGGGCGGCCGAACCGGCCGCCCCGCCCGCGCAGCCCGATCAGCGGGTGGAACCTCAACCGCCGGTGCCGACGTCGGAGCCCGCGCCGCCCCGGGCCAGCGAGCCGGACCCGGCGGCCGTCATCGACTGGCTGCTGAACCAGAGGAGGTAGTCATGTCGGCTTCCAGAGCCGCTGGGACGGAATCCGCAGGGCGCGATTGAACTTCGACGAAGCGTTCTCCCAGGCGATCGTCATGGTGAGCTCGACGATGGTGTCCTCGTCATAGACCGCGCGGAGGCGCGCGAAGAGCTCGTCGTCCACGTCCCGATCGCTCCGCGTGATGGCGTCGGCGTACTCGAGCGCCAGCTTCTCGGCGTCGGTGAACAGGGGACTCGCCCGGTACTCGTCGAGCTGACGGATCTTCTCGGTGGAGACGCCGAGGCCGCTGCCGACGGCAGCGTTGATGTCCTGTCAGAACTCGCAGCGGTTGAGCGCGGCGACGCGCCGGTTGAGCAGCGCCCTCAGGCCCGCGTCGACGAGTCCCGAGCCGTCGATCCCCGTCCACATCGCCCGGACCCCGCGGAAGATCGTCGGCCGCCGCGCGTAGAGCAGATGGTTGAGCAACGGGCCGCCCCAGGTCCTGGCCTGGGCGGCCAGCACCTTGCCGGCGTACTCGTCCTGGATCCGACTCGGGTCCACTCCGTCAATGCGCGCCATGATGTCGAGTCCTCATGGGACAAGGATGCGTGAGCGGAGCCGGGGCATCAATGCCGACGTGATGACGAATCCGGCCGGCGCATGAGAGCGCTGCAGCGCTACCTGGCGGTCGCGCTCCTCCTGTGCGTGGTGGGCGCGGGCTACTTCTCGCTTCGCGCGGTGCCGCTGCCCGACCCGGCCCGGATCGACCGCGCGATCACGGTGTCGGAGCCCCTCCAGGAGGCCAGCGATCGACGTCCCTTCACCACCACGATCAAGGGCTACACGTACACCCTCACGCCCCGGGCGACCTACGCGATCGCCGGGCTGGTCGTGTCACAGCACCGCGGCGACGCGCTGCTCAACCTCTACCACCAGGCGGATCCCGGAAATATCCGGGACGTCTGCGTCGTCTGGGGCGAGGACATCACGAACGGGTCGTATCGGAAGGTGACGTTCTGGAGCGGGGAGTTCACCTGCTCCTATGGCTGGTCCGGAGCCCTCACCCCCGCGTTCAATCCCGAGAAGGCGTCGAACAACCACCTCATCCCGGCCGATTCCGCCGTCGCCGGGCGGATCGGCGCGATTCACGTCGGCGACCAGATCCGGATGACCGGCCTGCTGGTGGACTACACCGTGACGAAGAACGGACAGGAGATCTTCACCAGACGGACCAGCCTGACCCGGGGCGACACGGGCAACGGCGCGTGCGAGATCCTGTACGTGATCGATCTGGCCGTGGTGGTCGCGGGCGATCACCTGCGCGCGGATGCCGGCCGGTATCTCGGGTACGCCGTCCTCGCGCTGCTCGCGGCGCTCGCCGTCGTCTGGCTCGTCCGCCCCCCGCTCGCGGAGTGAGTCCGGGTCAGCGGAGCCCCTTGTTGGGGTTGATCAGGTACTTCTCGCCGGTGGCCTGCTTGCCGTAGACCGCGATCTCCTCGAGCCGCAGGGCGCCCGCGAGCGAGACTTCCTTGGTGTACGTGCTCGCGAACGTGGTCTTGACCTCGGCCGCGACCCGCTCGCGCAGCTTCTGGGCGGCCTCGAAGCCGATCTTCTGCAGGAAGGGGGTGAGCAGCCAGCCGCCGATCCCCCAGGCCATGCCGAAGGTGCGGTTGAACTGGGTGGGCCCGCGTTCGAGGCCGCCGTAGATGTAGACCTGCTTGTGGGTGGTGGAGCCGTACCGGCTGTACTCCTTCGCGGTCCGGTTGGCCGCGATCTCCATGGCGGTGAGGATCTGCCCGGCCAGGGTGCCACCCCCGATGGCGTCGAAGGCCACGGTGGCTCCGGTGGCGACGAGCGCCTCGGTCAGGTCGTCCATGAAGGTGGGCGAGCTCGAGCTGCACACGTGCGTGGCGCCGATCTTCTTGAGCACGTCCGCCTGCTCCGGCTTGCGCACGATGTTCACCAGGCCGACCTGGTCCTTGATGCAGATCTTGTTCAGCATCTGGCCGAGATTGGACGCGGCCGCGGTGTGTACGAGCGCCTTGTGCCCCTCCGCGCGCATGGTCGCGACCATGCCGAGCGCGGTGAGGGGATTGACGAAGCAGGAGGCGCCCTCGGCCGGAGTCGTCCCCGGCGGCAACACCAGGCACTGGACCGCCTTCATGCAGCGGTACTGCGAGTACATGGCGCCCCCGAGGACGGCGACGGTCTTGCCCATCAGCGCCTGCGCGGCCGGTGACGCGCCCGCCCGGACGACCACCCCGGCGCCTTCGTTGCCGACGGGCAGGGACTGGTCCAGCCGCCCCGCCATCGCCTTCATCACCCCCGGCGAGATGCTCGCGGTCACCACCGGCTGGTCGGCGGGGCCGGCGGCCTTCGCCGTGCTCATGTCGGCTCCGCCGAACAGCAGGCCCTGGTCGGAGGGGTTGATGGGGGAGGCGTCGATGCGGACGATCACCTCCTCCGGCTTCGGCTCGGGGGTGGGCACGCTGACGAGGGATAGCTCGAGCGTGCCGTCCTTCTTCACCGTCGAGCGAAGCTGAAGCCCCGTGCGCATCGCGTCGTTTGCCATGGGTCGTCTCCAGTGCCTGCTTCGTACCGCACGGAGACGGCTGCGGTCAAGCGGCAACTTCCGGGCGACCGGGCGTAACGCAGTAGGCACAGAATGCGCTTGCTCACGGGAGTGAAGTCGGTCATGTGGGAGAGAGCCGCGGTGGAGCAACCGTGACGCACCCGCGGACGGAGGTGACGTTCCATGAGCACCGCGATGATCGGTATTCTGCTCTCGGTCGGGGCGATCCTGGTGATCGCCTCGCTCTTCCTGCGGGTGCAGTCCGGCGGCCGGTACGAGTTCAAGACCGGCGACCTCGTGTTCCTGGTGATCCCCCTGCTCCTCGTGTCGCTGGCGACCGGGAAGATCAAGGGGCTGGACCTGTTCGGCGTGAAGGCCGATCTGTCGGCCCTGTGGGTCGAGGCCGCGCAGGCCAAGATCGAGAAGCAGGTCGCGCCGGCCGCGTCGGCATCGGTGCAGGACGTCGTCCACATCATGGAGATGGGGGCCAAGGGCGGGACCCAGGATCTGCAGCGCCTCCTGCAGCGCCGGGTGGAAGCGCTCGAGTTTCGGCTGGGATTCGGCGGCTACAATGGCTCGGCGATCCAGGCGTACTTCGACGCGCTCTCCGGCAGCTCGCAGCTGCGCTCGATCGTCGTCAACAACCAGGACGGGACGCTGTTCGGCATGTACCTGGCCGGCGACTTGATCGGGTATTTGCGAGTGACCCGCGAGCAAGGATACGCGGAACTGGGGCAGCGGCTCAATCGCGGGGACGAGACGTCCCGAGCGGAGCTCAAGAAGCTGCCCGGGTTCGTGGGGGCGGAACACGCGGTCACCGCGTCGACGTCGAAGCGGGAGTCTCTGGCCCGCATGGAGCAGCTCAACGTCGACAGCCTCCCGGTGGTCGACAATGGGCGGCGCTTCGTGGGAACGGTGGACCGGGGAAAGGTGACGGCGAGCCTGATCCTCGCGGTCACCGACAAGGTGGAGAATCGCTGAGGCGGTCAGGCGGATGACACCAGCAGCGGGCGGAAGAATCGGGGAGCCGTCATGAGCCGGCCGTCCGCCTACGACGACGCCTATCCGCGGGAGCTCTGGACGCACGAGCGCGCGCATCTGCGGGCGCGGGTGCCCGGCCGCGAGCTCCCGGAGGATCGGCCGACGGACGCGGTGGTCGGGATCGCGCTGTCCGGCGGGGGGATCAGGAGCGCCACCTTCTGTCTCGGGGTGTTCCAGGCGCTGGCCGAGCTGAAGCGCCTCGCGGGTATCGACTATATCTCCACCGTATCGGGGGGCGGGTACTTCGGCGCCTTTCTCGGCCGACTGTATCGGCGCGGCGAGATCCAGACCGGCGAGCAGGTGCGAACCTTGCTCGATCCCACCGCGGCGCCGGCGCAGCGACCCGCCGGTATGCCCGACGTCGTCGGGTGGCTCCGCGAGAACGGGCGGTACCTCTCGCCGAACGGGGCCGGTGACATGCTGATCGCCGCCGCCATCATGCTGAGGAACTGGGTGACGATCCAGGTCGTCGTGCTCAGCTTCGCGCTCCTCCTGCTCATGACCGGACAGCTTCCTCGCCTGGCCCTCGATCTGTGGGCCCCGCACATCTGGGCGAATCCGGCCGGCGGTGCCGCGAGCCGTCTCTGGTGGAGTCCATGGATGGTCCTTCCCGTGATCACCGTGTGCTGGTGGGCCGCGCCGCTCGCGTGGGCCTTCTGGCTGACCGGGAGATGGAGCACCCGGAAGAAGACCGAATGGCCGGTGTGGGGCCTGGTGATCACCGCGGCCGTCGCGGCGGGG
>DATFUK010000091.1:0-8923 GCA_035260865.1 Candidatus Methylomirabilota bacterium
CGAGATGCCGGTGACGCCGGAGCGGGTCTGGGACGCGATCCGGGCCGCTCAGCGCGGCCGGGACGCCAGCCAGTCGTGCAGCGGGGGCACCCGCGCGTCCACCTGACGCAGGTTGTAGTACGGGATCGCGGGGCGGTAGACGCCGAAGACCCGCCGCAGCTCGCCGATCGGCTCGGCGTGCACGTCCACCCGGAGATCCACGTGGGCGAAGGGTCGGTCGTCGAAGACGAGCAGCGCGGCGGACTGCTGGCCGCCGTGCTGGCCGCCCGCGTCGCGCCCGGCCTCGATCGTCCGCAGCAGGCGCTCCTCGAGATCCTCGGCGGGATCGGCGGCGAAGGTCTGCTCCATCGCGTCGAGCACATGCTCGCCGGTGAGGACGTTGCCGAGCACGATGAAGCCCTCCCGCACGTGGTGGCCGGCCCAGTCGCGGTTCATCTTGCCGGTGCGGGCGGCCGCGAAGCCGTCGGCGTCGATGACCCCGAGCTGCCGGTACTCGGCGTAGGGATCGCCCTTGACCAGCTCCTCGATCACCGCGGGCGCCTTGTAGCCGCATTCGAGGAGCCGCAGCGCCATGTAGCCGAGCCGCGCGTCCGCGATGGCCATGATCGCGACCGCGCCGAGCCCCGCGCGCACGTGCGGGACGCGCGCGCCCACCGCGAGCGAGCGGGTGGCGGTGGCGACGCCGAGCCGCCCGGTGCGCGCGCAGCGGCCGAGCACCGTGAAGGTATGAAACTCGACGCCGGGCGGCCGCCCGGGACTCATCGCGCGCCTTCCGTGGCGGCCGGATCCACGTAGTCCGGCCGCACCGCGTACGGATACGGCCCCTCCACCGTCCGGCCCCGCGCGAAGCGGCCGAGGCCGAACGCCTCGATGTCCACCGTCTTGGCGCGCCCGTCCGTGATCAGCTCCGCCATGCACGTGCCGACCGCGGGGGCGATCTTGAAGCCGGAGCCGCTGAAGGCGGTCGCCAGGTAGAGCCCATCGATGCCGTCCACCGCGCCCAGGATCGCGTGGCGATCCGCGCTGTAGCCGTCGAACGCGCGGTAGCCACGGGAGAGCGTGGCCCGCTCCATGACCGGGATGCGGTGGGTCAGGAGTGACGCGCCCAGCTCGGCCGCGCCCGATGGCAGTCCGGTGCCGAGCGTGTCGGGATCGATGTCCCACTCCTGGCACGGCACGCCGACCAGGGTGAGGCCACCGGCCTCCGGGCGGAAATAGTTGCCCTGCACGTTGTCGATGAAGACCATGTGGGGATCCCGCAGCTCGGACGGCCGGCTCACCGCCACCGTGTCGATGGCCTTCGGCCGCGCGGGCACCGTGAGCCCGATCTCCTGGCAGAGCCGCCGCGACCACGCGCCCGCCGCCACCACCACGTGGCCCGCGTCGATCCGGCCCGCGGAGGTCTCGACGCCGGTGACCCGGCTCTCGCGCCGGACGATCCGCGTCACCGCGGTCCACGGCAGCACGCGCGCGCCCAGCTCCACCGCCCGGCGACGAAACCCCTCCACCGTCTCGGCGGGATTGGCGTAGCCGCTCTCCGGCTCGTAGGCCGCCGCGCCGACGTCGTCCACGTGGGCGAAGGGCTGGAGCTCGCGCAGCTCGGCCGGGGTGATCGCGGTGGTGTTGACGCCGATGCGGCGGAGCATCTGGACGTTCTGCCGGAGATGCTCGGCGTAGGCCGGCGCGACCACGTTGACGAAGCCGGTATGCGTGAACACCGGGGGCCCGCCCATCAGCTCGGCCCAGTGCCGGAACACCGGGAAGCTGGCCCAGGCCAGCCGCGCGTCCCATTCATTGGTGTAGTGCATCCGCACCAGCGCGCTCGACCGGCCGGAGGCACCACCCGCGAGCGCGCCCTTCTCCACGAGGGTCACCTTGACGCCCTTCGCGGCCAGCGCGTACGCGATGCTCGCGCCGTTCACGCCGCCGCCGACCACCACCACCTCGGCCGTCTGGCTCATGCCGGGCTACTTGAGCAGCGCGCGCGCGGCGGCCAGGTTTGCCTCCGAGCCGCTCTTGACCACCAGCACCGCGTCGTCGAAACCCAGGTCGCGGAGCCGCCGGAGCCGCTGCGCGGCGACGTCCGGGGCGCAGCGCAGGTGGAACGGGCCGTCGTCCGGGCACGGCTCCGCGGAACCCGTCAGATCAACCGATATGTTCGTCACGATCGCGCGCTTGCCGCCGGCGGCCCGGTAGCGCTCGATCCCCTCGACGAGCGTGTTGAGATTGGTCCGGCCCGCCGAGGCGATCCAGCCGTCGAACTCCTGGGCGGCCCGCGGGATCCAGCGCTTGCCGCCCCAGCTCCCGATCAGCACCGCGGGGCCGCCCTGGGCGGCGGGCCACGGGGTGAGATTGGCTGCGCCGACCTTCTCGCCGCGCCAGAGCCGGCGCATCACGGGCAGCGCGTCCTCGAAGGCCTGCAGCCGCGCGTCGTAGTCGAGGCCGAGCGCTTCGAAGTCGGCCCGGGTGGATCCCGCGCCCACGCCGAGCAGGAGCCGCCCCCCGGAGATCAGGTGCGCGGTGAGGATGCGGTGGGCCAACTCGACCGGGTTGCGCAGCGGCACCTGCAGCACGCAGGTCCCCACCTCGACCCGGGTGGTCACCGCGGCGGCCACCGAGACGCCGATCAGCGGGTCGGGCATTATGAAGCCGCGGTTCATCGCGTCGAAGAACCAGAGGCTGTCGAACCCGAGCCGCTCGGCCGTCCGCGCGCTGCCGACCAGCGCGTCCCCGGTGAGCGGCGTGCCGTCCGGGCTCATCGTGGCCGCCCCGATGCCGAGTCGCATGGCCTAGCTCACCTCGCTGCGGTAGCCGCGCGGGTCGCTCGCGGCCCCGTCCTGGTAGTTGACGATGCGCTTCGGAGAGACGTGGGTGCCGAGCAGGCGTAGCGTCTCGTCGCCCACCACCCGGAAGGCGTGCGGCGTCTCGGGGGGCACCGCGATGGTGTCGCCCCTCCGGAGCACGACCCGAGACTCGGGCCGGCCGTCGATCCACGCCTCGGCGGCGCCGTCCAGGATGTGCAGGATCTCGATGTACGGATGCGAGTGCACCGGCGCCGCGTAGCCGGGCTGCGCGGTCTGGATCCCGGTGCGCACCGGAGTGCTGCCCGTGTCGTCGCCCACGATGGGCTGGTAGTGGGAGAGCGGGCCGAAGCTCACCCGCTCGGTGTCGTCCAGGCGAATGACCGTGATGTCCTTCATGCCGCCTCCTTCCGCGCCGCCGCCGCCTGCCGGAAGACGCGCACGTAGTTGCCGCCGATGAGCTTGGTCGTGTCCTCCGGACTGAAGCCCCGCCGCAGGAACAGATCCACCACCGCGGGCAGGTCCGCGTAGTCGTCCCACACCTCGTCCACCCCGCCTTCCATGTCGGTGCCGATCCCGACGTGGTCCACCCCCGCCACGTCCACCAGCCGCGCGATCCCCGAGACCCAGTCGCGCGCATCCACGAACTGGTAGGCAGCGGGCCACACCCCGATCACCCCGCGCGCCTGCGCCATGAGCTTTGCGTGGTCCGCGGAGATCAAGCGCGTGTAGGGCTGGAGCGCCGCAGCGGTGAGCGAGGTGTGCGAGAGGATGAAGGGCACCGCGCTGACCTTCGCCGCCTGCTCGACCAGCTTGAAGGTCCCGTGGGCCACGTCGACCACGATCCCCAGCCGATTGCACTCGCGGATCGCGGCCCCGCCGAGCGGGCTGAGCCCGCCCCACTTCGCGTCCTCGGTCTGCTGGTCGCCGAGCTCGCTCGGCATGTAATGCACGATCTGGAGCTGGCGGATGCCCCGGCGATACACTTCGCCGATGCGCTCGAGCCGGCCGTCCATGAAGTGGCAGCCCTCGATGGTGCCGATGAGAGCGGGCCGCCCCGCCGCCTTCGCGGCCTCGAGATCGGCCGGGGTCAGCACGCGGGTCAGGCCGGCTGGTCCCACCAGGGCGTCCATGAAGGCCAGGCGCTGCTGGGTGAACCGGTAGAGCTCACCGGGCTCGGGATCACGGTACTGACGGATGCGGCTGCCGGGCGGCCGGCGGATGACCGGACCGTCCGCCGAGTGGCACAGGCTCACCGCCGACATGCGGCCCCGGCGCATGTGATCCGCGAGATCGAACTTGGGTACCCGCGCGAACCCGGCGCCCGCGGCGTGGCTGTGCATGTCCACCGAGATCGCGCCGGCCAGTACCCCGGGGACCCGCGGATCCAGATCCTCCAGCCGCCGCCCGCGAACCCCCGCGCATCCACCCAGCGCAAGCGCCCCGGCGCCAGCCAGAAACTCCCGCCGCGTCAAACTAGACTCCGCTCTCCGCGGCTGGGCCATGAGCCGGAATTCTACGCCAAGAACCCATCCCGGCACCAACGGCTCGCATCGCCTCCACCGACCGCCCGGCCGCTCCGAGCGCGGGCTCCGCCCGCGCATCCTGCCGTTGGGGGGAGGTTCGGAAGGGGGGCGAAGCCCCCCTCCGAGTCATGCTAGATACACGCCGCCGTTGGCGTGGATCAGCTCGCCCGTGATGTATGCCGCGTCCTCGGACGCGAGGAAGACGGCCACCCGCGCGATCTCCTCGGGCTGGGCCATGCGGCCGAGCGGGACGTCCCGCGCGCGCGCCGCGATCTGCTCCTCGGTATTGCCGTAGCGCGGCTGCTGGGTGTCGGTCAGGCCGGGGGCGATGGCGTTGACGCGGATGCGATGCGGGGCGAGGGCCAGCGCCATCGCGCGGGTCATGCCGAGCACGCCCGCCTTGCTGGCCGAGTAGTGCACGCCGCGCGCGTCGCCGCGGATCGCGGAGGACGAGATGTTGATGATCGCGCCCGGCTTGCCCGTCGCGACCATCGCGCGCGCCGCGGCCTGGGCGCAGAGGAAGCCGCCCTTGAGGTTCACGCCGAGCACGTGATCCCACTCCGACTCGGCCAGCTCCAGGAACTGAGCGCGCGGGAAGACGCCCGCGTTGTTCACCAGGATGTCGGGCGTGCCCAGCTCCGCGGTCGCCGCGGCCACGACGGCCGCGACGTCCTGGCTCCGCGCCACGTCGCCCGCGACGATCATCGCCTTGCGGCCGAAGCCGCGGATCTCGGCGGCCACGCGCTCCGCGGCCCCGCGGTCATCCAGGAAGTTGACGCAGACGTTGGCGCCGTCGCGTCCCAGCGCGATGGCGATGGCCCGGCCGATGCCCTGCTGCGCGCCCGTGACGAGCGCGACCCTGCCGTCGAGGCGCATGGCCGGAGACGAGAGAGGGAGCGGGGCGCTACCGCGCCGGCGGAGGAGGCGGCGGGCTGGCCGGGGCGTTGGGCACCCACACCCACTGCCAGGCCTGCGTCACGCCGTCGCCGTAGAGCACGTACTTGCCGTGCGGGTACACCACTTCACGCTGGACGGGCACCGGCGGGGCCGCCGCGTAAGCGGGCGGCGCCTGCTGGTAGACCACCGCGGGCGGCGGGGCATAGTAGTAGTCCGGGCCGTAACCGTAGTAGTACGGGTATCCACGGTAGTAGTACGGCGCGCTGACCGCCGCGCCCAGCGCCAGGCCTCCGAGGAAGAGACCGGGGCCCCAGAATCCAAAGTGACCGCCGCCGCCGCCGCGATGGAAGCGGCCGCCTGCCCAGGCATCACTCGGCGCGAGCGAGATCGTGAGCAGAAGCGCGAGCACGAAACATCCCGCCATCACCTTCTTCATACCCGTCCTCCCTGGACTCCCTCTTACTGGGGGTCGGCCTACCGGGCCTCATCTTACACCTTGAGCGAGCCCTCCAGGCTGGTACCCTCCAGGACCATGACGCACCCCGTCTTTCCGCGCCGCGCGGTCACCGCCCTGTTCCTGGAGCGCCAGCATCTGACCCGCCCGCGAGCGCATGGGCTGAGCCCGGCGCGCTTGACGCGCTTCGTCGAGGACGCGGGTGGGCTCCAGATGGACTCGATCAACGTGCTCGACCGCGCCCACTACCTCACGGTCTGGAGCCGCTTCGGCCCCTACGACCGGGCGCGGCTCGACCGGCTCGTCTACCGGCGCCGGCTCTTCCTCGAGTACTGGGCCCACGCGGCCTGCCTCGTGCCCGCCTCGATGCTGCCCTGGTGGAAGCGCGCGATGCTCGACTACCGGCGGCGGCACACCGGCTGGTCCAACTGGCTGCGCCGCAACACGAAGCTGCTGGCCCTCGTGACCGAGACCATCCGCGCCAACGGGCCGATGGGCCACGCCGAGATGGAGGCGCGCGGCCCCCGGCGCGGGAGCAGCGGGTGGTGGAACTGGCGGCCCGTCCAGCACGCGATCCACTACCTGTGGATGACCGGCGTGCTCACCGTCCACTCGCGCCGGCACTTCCAGAAGCGCTACGACCTCCTGGAGCGCGCGGTCGCGGGGCCCGCGACGGAGCCCGTCTCCTCCGAGCAGTTCCTCCGCTGGCACGTGGAGCGCTCGCTCCACGCGATGGGCGCGGCCACCGAGCTGGACCTGAGCCGCTACCTCACCTACCCGCGCCTGCCCCCCGCCGCGCGCCGGGCCGCGCTGCGCGCGATGGTGGCCGAGGGCCTGGTGACCGAGATCGCGGTGGACGGCCTGCGCTCACGCTGGCTCGTGCTCACGCGCGACCTGCCCGCGCTCCGCCGCGCGGGCCGGCGCCGAACGGTGTCGGACGGCACCACCCTGCTCGCGCCCTTCGACTCGCTGCTCTGGCACCGCGACCGGGTGTCGCGGCTCTTCGGGTTCGACTACCGGATCGAGGTCTACACCCCGGGGCCGAAGCGCGTCCACGGCTACTACACCCTGCCCATCCTCCACCACGGCCACCTCATCGGCCGGCTCGACGCCAAGGCCCACCGGGGCGCGCGGTGGCTGGAGGTCCGCCACGTGCACTTCGAGCGCTGGCTCGCCCGGGGCGAGGCGCCCCCGGCCGGCTGGGGTCAGGTGGATCGGGACCGGGTGGTGACGGAGCTGGCCGACGCGCTGGCCTCGCTGGCCGTCTTCGTCGGCGCGGACCGGGTCACCCTCGGCCGCGTGACCCCCGGCCGGCTGCGGGGCGCGCTGCGGCGCGCGATCACTTCTTCCGGTACACGTTCAGCCCCACCTTCTCCTCCCGCTCCGGAATCGTGATGTTACCCTCGGTGGAGGCGATGATGATGGTCTTGCCCGACGCGGACGGCCCGAACTCCTTCGACAGGTCCACCTTGATCGTGAGGATGTTTCCGGCTACCGTCATCTCCACGTTCTTCATCTGATCACTCTCTTTCTGGGAGGTGCACCATGGGCGCACGAGCCGAGACGCTGGCCAAACAGTTCGAAACCAAGGCCGCCGAGATGACCTCGGTGATCAAGGGCCTCTCCGACGCCGACTGGAAGAAGACGACCGACGCCGAAAAGTGGTCCGTCGGGGTCACCGCGCATCACGTGGCGCGCGGGCACGAGGCGATCGCGGGCATCGTCAAGACGCTCGCCAGCGGCCAGTCGATCCCGAACTTTACCACGGCCATGCTGAACGAGATGAACGCCCAGCACGCTCGCGAGCACGCCGGCTGCACCAAGGCCGACACGCTCGCGCTCCACGAGAAGGGCGTCGCCACCGCCGCCGCGGTCGTGCGGGGGCTCTCCGACTCCGACCTCGAGAAGAAGGGCACCGTGCTGGCCGAGATCCCGGTCATGACCACCCAGCAGGCCGTCGAGGGCATCCTGATCAACCACATCAACGACCACATGGGCAGCATCCGCAAGACCGTCGGCGGCTGACGCGCCGGCCGCGATGCGCACCGTCGCGATCCTGCTGACCGGGCTCGTCGCCCTCGAGCACGTCGGGATCATGCTGCTGGAGATGTTCTTCTGGGACCATCCGGTGGGCCGGAAGATCTTCAGCATGACCCCGGAGGTCTCCGCGGTCTCGAAGGTGCTCGCCGCGAACCAGGGGCTCTACAACGGCTTCCTGGCCGCGGGGCTCTTCTGGGGCCTCGGCCGGGGTGACGGGCGGGTGACGGTGTTCTTTCTCGTCTGCGTGGCGATCGCGGGCATCTTCGGCGGCTTCACCGCGAAGACGTCGATCCTGGTCACCCAGTTCCTGCCCGCGGCGCTGGCCCTCGCCGCCTACTTCTTGAGCCGGACGTCCTCGAGCGGCGCCGACCACGGGTAGGGATCGATCAGCATCAGCGCGGGGTCGGCCACCCGGGGGCCGACCCCGCTCGGCCAGATGTAGTCCATGATCGGGGCGAAGCGCACCCGCTCGTGCAGCAGGCGCTGGATCTGGTGGAGCTGCGCCTCCCGCTTGCGGGGGTCCAGCTCGCGGCTCTGCTGCTTGTAGAGCGCGTCGACGTCCGGGTAGCCGCCGTAGGCGAAGGCACCGTCGCTGGGCACGGTCTGGGACATGCGCGAGGCCGCGTTGCCGTACACCGCGTTGATGCAGACGCAGACCCCCTTGAGCTTCTTCGACTCCAGCGCCGAGTAGAACGCGGCGCGCTCCATGGTCCGGATGCGCACCTTGATGCCGATCGCACCCAGGTAGCCGCCGACCGCCTCCCCCATCGAGGAGTACGGCGGCCACGGGTAGAGGTCGCCCGCGTCGAACCCGTTGGGGTATCCGGCCTCGGCCAGCAGCTGCTTCGCCTTCGCCGGATCGTAGGGATGGGGATCGAGCGGCAGCGCGAACTCGAACTTGCGCGGGATCAGGCTGCCGTTGGGCCGGGAGGCCCCGAGCGTCTCCGCCTCGCTGAGCGCCTGACGATCGAGCGCGTGGCTGGCGGCCAGCCGCACCCGCCGATCGTGCCACGGCGACTTGGGATCCCACTGATCGAAGTAGTCGAGATAGAACGTGCCGATGCCGCCCGAGAACGCGAGCTTGAGCGAGGGATCCTTCTTGATGTCCTGGGCCTGGGGAGCGTCGAGCAGATACGCGAGGTCCACCTCGCCGCGCTTGAGCATGGCCGTCCGGGTGTTGGAATCGAGCACGCTCTTGTAGACCA
>DATFUK010000092.1:0-6285 GCA_035260865.1 Candidatus Methylomirabilota bacterium
GGCATCGAACCCACGTCCGGAAACCCTCGGCAACAGGCATCTACATCATTAGCCGGTTATCTCGTGCGTCTCGCCTCTCGGCCCCCCAACCGGCCGGGTCACCGATCAGCCAGCTCCTGTAGTTCTCGCCCCGCACCCCGGAGCAGGGTTTGGAGCCAGTCACCAGAATATGACGTCCTGACCCGAACCCTGGTCACCCGATTCGGAGGACGCTGGCGGGTGTTAGGCCGCCAGAGCTAGCTGGTTGTCGGCAGCTATAACCGTGCCCCCAGTTTTACGAGGAGAGAGCACCTCGTGATGCCACCTGTGCGTCACTGATCCCCGTCGAAACCAGTCGCCCCCAATTACGCCCGGGATCGGGCGCGTGATTCCTTCTCCATCTCCCGCCGGCTTTCGCGCTCACGGAGGGACGCGCGCTTGTCGTGGAGCTTCTTGCCGCGGGCCAGACCCAACTCGACCTTCACGCGCCCTGCCTTGAAGTATAGACGAAGTGGGATGAGGGTCAACCCGCGCTCGGCGATCTTCCCGAGCAGGCGCGCGATCTCCCGCTTGTGCAGCAGGAGCTTCCGGCGCCGCTCCGGATCGTGATTGGCGTCGGTCCCGTGGTGGTACGGGCTGATGTAGCAGCCGACGAGCCACGCCTCGTCGTTGTCGATCGTCGCGTAGCTGTCCTTGAAGTTGACCTGCGCCTCGCGGAGCGACTTGACCTCGGTGCCCCGCAGCACGAGTCCCGCCTCGTAGCGCTCGAGGATCGAGTAGTCGTGGAAGGCCTTGCGATTGGTGGAGATGACCTTCGCGTCCGTCTCGTCCGCCATGACGATCAGGCCCCGGAGGGCGCCGCGGAGCCCTTGACTTCATACCCGCGGTCCGTAAGATGGAGGCCTTGCCCGAGCCGAAGTGGCGGAATTGGCAGACGCGCATGATTCAGGGTCATGTGCCCGCAAGGGTGTGGGGGTTCGAGTCCCCCCTTCGGCACCAGTAGAAAATCAACTAGTTGTAGACACATCCTCCAGAGACTGTACCTCACGCGCCTGCTCATGTGTGATTCCTTGCGTGATTTCTGAAGCCGGCTCGCCTTGACGCGAGCCGGACTGCTAACGCAGGATAGGCGCTCAGCTGATGGTCGACGTGCAGGCATCGTCCCGCAGTCCAAGGAGGAGACCGATGCGCTCCAATCGCTCGTGGCGGAGGCTCGTCGTCGTCGTGCTGGCCGTCGGCGTCGTGTCGTTCGGGCCGCCGGCGCATCCCGCCGTGGCCCAGACCGGCGGCTCGCTCGTCATCGGGCTCGACCAGGAGCCGCCCACCCTCGACCCGCATGCCTCGCCCTCCGCGGTGACGTACCAGATCATCGCCTCGGTGACCGAGAACCTCCTCTACCGGGGCCCGGACGGCAAGCTGGTGCCCTGGCTCGCCGAGTCGTGGTCGGTCTCGCGCGACGGGCGCAGCGTCACCTTCAAGCTCCGGCGCGACGTCAAGTTCCACGACGGCACCCCGTTCAACGCCGACGCGGTCAAGTTCAACTTCGACCGCATCGTGGATCCGAAGTTCAAGGCGGGCGGCGCCCGCGCCGCGCTGGCCGGCTACGCGGGTTCCAGGGTGCTCGACGAGTTTACGGTGCAGGTCAGCTTCGAGACGCCGTACTCGCCGTTCCTCAACGCGGCGGCCGCCGGGATCCTGTCGCTGGTCTCGCCGAAGGCGGTGCGCGAGTCGGGCGACCTGGTCCACACGCGTCCGGTGGGCAGCGGGCCCTTCATGATCCGCGACTACGTGGCCAAGGACCACACCACGATGGTCCGCAATCCGGCCTACACGCGGAAGGCGCCCTGGAGCGAGCGCAGCGGGCCCGCTCCGCTCGATTCGGTGGTGTGGAAGTTCATCCCGGAGGCGGGCACCCGCGTGACCACGCTCGAGAGCGGTGAGACCCAGGGCATCTATCTGGTGCCCTCCCAGGCGCTACCGCGGATCGAAAAGGACAGCGCGATGCGCGTGGAGAAGCTGCCGTGGCCGGGCGTGCCCCGCATCTGGCTGCTCAACACCACGAAGCCGCCGTTCGACGACGTCCGTGTGCGCCGCGCGGTGAACCACGCGGTCGACAAGGACGCCTTCCTGGCCACCGTCTACCGCGGCACCGGGCTCAAGGCGTTCGCTCCGCTCACCGCGGTGATGCTCGACGACCCCGCATTGCGCCAGGCCTACCCGTTCGACCCGGGCAAGGCCAAGGCGCTGCTCGGCGAGTCGGGCTGGCAGCCGGGCGCCGACGGCATCCGAGCCAAGGCCGGGCAGCGGCTCGAGATCGTCCTGAACGCCATCGAGTACGGGGGCGGGCCCGATCCCACCGCCCAGCTCATCCAGTCCTCGCTGCGCGACGTGGGCATCGACCTGAAGATCAAGGCCCAGGCGCGCCCGCCCTGGTACGAGGACAACTACCGCTGCGCGACCCACGGGCCGGTGATGTTCCTGCGCTCGACCGACCCCGACGGCCTCTTCGCGCTCTTCCACTCCTCGCTGGTCGGCGGCAACTTCAACTGGTCGTGCGTGAAGAACACCAAGCTCGACGAGATGCTGATGGAGGGGCGCCGCGAGTCCGATCCGGCGAAGCGTCGGGCCATCTACCTCGCGATCGAGAAGCTCGCCCTCGACGAGGCGCTCACGGTGCCGCTCGTGGACGAGCTCGCGGTGTATGCGTTCCGCGCCAACGTGCAGGGCGTCAAGTACAACTTCAACGCCTACCCGCTCCTGAACGACACCGTGATCCGTCGCTAGGCCGTTCGCCGCGTGCTGACCTACGTCGCCCAGCGGATCCTCGCGGTGGTGCCGGTCCTCTTCGGGGTCACGCTCGCCGTCTTCAGCATGCTGTTCCTGGTGCCGGGAGACCCGGTGAAGATGATGCTCGCGGAGTTCGTGACCAATCCGGACCAGATCGCCCGCATGCGCGCGCAGCTCCACCTGGACGAGCCCATCCTCGCGCAGTACGGCCGCTTCGTCGGCAACGCGGCGCGCGGCGACCTCGGCACCTCGATCCGCAGCCGACGCCCGGTGGCCACCGAGATCGCGGAGAACGTCGGGAGCACCGCGCAGCTCGCGCTCTCGAGCATGGCGGTGGCGCTGCTGGGGGTGGCGATGCCGAGCTTCTGGCTCGGGCTCCTGCTGATCTTCACATTCTCCCTCCACCTCGGGTGGTTTCCCGCCACCGGCGGCGGCGACCTCCTCCACCTGGTACTGCCGAGCGTGACCCTCGGCACGATCGCGGCCGCGATCATCGCGCGCCTCACTCGCTCCAGCATGCTCGAGGTCCTGGGGCAGGACTACGTGCGCACCGCCCGGGCCAAGGGGCTCGCCTGGTGGGGCGTGGTGGTGCGCCACGCGCTCCAGAACGCCCTCATTCCGATCATCACGATCTTCGGGCTGCAGTTCGGCAACCTCCTGGCCGGCGCGGTGATCGTGGAGACCGTGTTCAGTCGGCCCGGTCTCGGCCGACTCATCGTGGGCGGCATCCTGGCCAAGGACTTCCCGCTCGTGCAGGGCGCGGTGCTGTTCGTGGCCACCGCGTACGTGCTGATCAACGTGCTGGTCGACTTGGCCTACGCCTTCGTCGATCCCCGGATCCGGGTCGCGTGAGGAGCCCGGGCCGGCTCGCGCGCCAGCGCGGTGCGGTCGTGGGCCTCGCCATTCTGGGCGCGCTCGCCCTGATGGCGGTCGGCGCGCCGTGGCTGAGCCCGCGCGATCCGGTCAAGACCGCGGCGCGCGACGCGCTGGAGCCGCCCGGGGCGCGCTTCGTGCTCGGCAGCGACCAGTTCGGTCGCGACGTGGCGAGTCGCGTGCTGCACGGGGCTCGGATCTCGCTCACCGTCGGGCTCATCGCGGTGTCGATCGCGGTGGTGCTCGGCGCGCCGATCGGGCTCGTCTCCGGCTACTACGGCGGGCGGCTCGACGGCCTGATCATGCGCGTCATGGACGTGCTGCTCGCCTTCCCCGGAATCCTGCTCGCGCTCGCCATCGTGAGCGTGCTGACGCCCGGGCTGACCAACGTGATGATCGCGGTGGGGCTCTCCGCGGTGCCCGGCTACGCTCGCCTGGTGCGTGCCACCGTGCTCTCCGCCCGCGAGAACCTCTACGTGGAGGCGGCGCGCGCGCTCGGCGGACGCGATCTCTCCATCCTGACCCGCTACATCCTGCCCAACGTGGTGGCCCCGCTCATCGTGACCGCCACCCTCGGGCTCGGCACCGCGATCCTCTCCGCGGCGGCGCTCAGCTTCCTCGGCCTGGGCAGCCAGCCGCCCCAGCCCGAATGGGGCCGCATGCTGAGCGAGGGCCGCGACTACCTGCGCGAAGCCTGGTGGATCTCCACGTTCCCCGGCCTCGGCATCATGCTGACGGTGCTGGCGATGAACCTCCTGGGCGATGGCCTCCGGGATGTTCTCGATCCGCGGCTGAAGGTCTAGCGCGGCCGCGCCAACCCTTCAGGATCGGTGGTGGAGCGGGCTACGAGGGCTCGGTCAGCGTCACGCGTCGCCCGAGCGAGGAGGATAGCTGGGCCGCCTCGACGACGCGCAGGGCGGCCAGACCGGCCTGCACGTCGACCGCGGGCCGGTCCCGTCGCGCCGCCGCGTCGAGGAACAGCTCGAGCTCGTGCCGCAGCGGCTCGGGCCCGGAGGCCTTGAAGCTCTCGACCGCGCCCTCGAGCGCCCGCCAGCCCTGCGGTGTCTCCAGGTGCTGGTTCGCGAGCACGCGGACCTCGGAGGTGCCGAAGTCGGCGTCGAGCGTAGCCCGCTCGCCCACGATGACGCAGTCGCGGTAGGTGCCGGGCGCGAAGTAGCCCGCCTCCACGAACGCGGGCACGTCGCCGTACTCGACGGTGGTGAACGAGCAGTCGTCGAGGCCGCGGCCCAGGTGATCCCGGAGCGTGGCGGTCACCGCGGTGGCCTCGCGCCCGAGCAGGTGCGCGAACAGGTCAAAATAGTGGATGGCGTCGGTCTGGGTCACGCCCACGTCGGTGCGCGGGCGCTTGAAGCCGGCGAAGCGGCCGGTGCAGTAGCGCACGCGGCCGAGCGCGCCCGCGGCGAGCCGCTCGCGCAGCACCGTCGTCACCGGGTGAAAGCGGAAGATGTGGCCCACCTGCAGCACCCGGCCCGTCTCCGCCACGATCGCGGCGAGCCGGCGGCCCTCGTCCACCGTCAGGGTGAGCGGCTTCTCGATGAAGCAGTCGCGGCCCGCCCGCAAGCACTCCCCCGCCAGCTCGAGGTGATTGTCGGCCGGCGTCACGATATCCACCGCGTCCACGTGCGGCAGCGCCCGGCGAAAATCCTCGACCGCGCGCGGCGGCGCCACGCCCGCCTTGACCGCGAAGGCGCGTCGCTCCGCCGAGACGTCGGCCACCCACAGCTCGACGCCCAGCTCGCCGAGCACGCGCAGGTGCTTCTCGCCCCAGCGCCCGAGCCCGGCGAGCAGGACCTTCACCGGCCGCCTCCCGGCTCGCCGCCCAGGTCCTCGGCGATCTCGTAGCGCAGGTGGCGATCCTTCATCCAGCGCACCACGAGGAGATCCACGAAGGCGCGGAACGCGCGGTTGCCGATGCCGTACTTGGACTGGCCGAACCGGCGCGGCCGGTGGTTGACCGGCACCTCGAGCACCCGGAAGCCGCGCATCTTCAGCAGCGTCGGGATGAACCGGTGGAAGCCCTTGTAGAGCACGAGATCGCGCAGGCACTCGCGGCGGAACGCCCGGAAGGTGCAGCCGCTGTCCTGGATGGTCTCCTCGCTGAGCCGGTTGCGCACCCGGTTGGCGATGCGCGACGAGAGGCGCCGTACCCACGAATCTCCCGCGGCCCGGTTCACCCGCCAGCCGGTCACCGCGTCCCACCGGTCGAGTTGGGCGAGCATCGCGGGGATGTCGTGCGGATCGTTCTGGAGATCGGCGTCCATGACGACGACGTGCCGGCCGCGCACCGCCTTCAGGCCCGCGTCGGTGGCCGCGGTCTCGCCCGCGTTCGCCTTCAGGCGCAGGAGCCGCGCGCGCGGATCCCGCTCGCGGAACTCGCGGACGATCTCGGCGCTGCGGTCGCGACTGCCGTCGTCCACGAAGATGACCTCGTAGCGCAGCCCGGTCGGCTCGAGGACCTCGCGGATCTCCGGCCAGAGCAGCGGGAGATTCTCCTCTTCGTTGTACACCGGCACCACGATGGAGAGATCCAGCGAGGCCGGACCCGGCTCCGGGCGCGCGGCGGGCAGCGTCAACCGCGGGGCGGCCCCGGCACGCGCGGAGGCATTCCCTGCCATTCCGGGGCCA